>CAMBTK010000082.1 GCA_945870785.1 Sulfurimonas crateris | reverse complement strand
TCTATCACATCATAAATATATTCTAAAGAGTCCTCTTCCCTAGTCATTCCATGTGAACTTAAAAGTTTTGCACGTTCTATAATCTCTTGTGAATTTGTAACAAGCATACCACCGTTACAAACATCTTTCTTCAAGTGAGAAGAGAAGTTAAAACAGGTAATATCTGCTCCTGTCGAACCAATTTTATCACCTTTATATGTAGCACCCAATGCTTCGCTTGCGTCTTCTACAATTTTTACATCATAAATTGTAGCCATTCTATAAAGTCTATCCAAATCTACACACTGCCCTGCTACATGCGTGACAATTACAGCTTTTAATTTCTTAGCTCTATTGTCTTCCAAATATGCTTCTAGTTTATCAAGATTTATATTGTAGCTCTGAGAATCTATGTCTATAAATATCGGTTCGGCATCAAAATGACGTACAACTTCAGGAACTTTAGGGTGTGCATTTACCGAACAAACCACCTTGTCTCCGCGCTTTAAGTCAAGCGCCAACATTGCCAAATGAAGTGCAGAAGTGCCATGAGAGGTTGCAAGTGCATAATCCGCACCGATATAAGAAGCAAACTCACCCTCTAGCTCCGTCACTTGATTCATCTCTTCGCCGTCTAAAACATCACTGACATTTGAATGTGCTTCTCTACTGCTTTCATATCTACAAAATGCAACTTTCATCTTCTCTTCCTTCATAGTGTTATATCCCTCGGGTAGTTAAAATCATGGTTTATAGTTCTAGAGGTAAGTTTTGCTATAAGAGGCATTTTTCGCTTAAACTGATTGCGATAGATTCTCTCTACTATCATACCAACCATATCTATGTTGCATCCCCGCTTTACTATCTCATCTACGCTTAATCTCTCTTCAACATAAAGTTTAAGAGCTTCATCAAGTTTAGCATAACTATACCCCAAATCAGCCTCGTCACTCTGTCCATCCCATAAATCTGCTGAGGGTGCCTTTTTTATGATACTCTTTGGCACACCCAAATACTCTGCTAGTTCATAAATTTCACTCTTGTACAAATCCCCTATCGGGTTCAATGCACTGGCTAAATCTCCATAAAGCGTTCCATAACCAAGCATAAGCTCACTTTTGTTGCTAGTTCCTAAAACCAAAGCTCTCTGTTTTGCCGAAATATCAAAGATAGTAGCCATTCTAAGTCTAGCAGAGAGATTGCCACGTCTAAGATTATCCATATCAGGGTTTAACTCTTCATAAGCCTTTAGCATCGGTTCAATCGAATAAGTAACGACATTCAGCCCAAAATCACGGCAAAGTTCATCTGCATCTTCAAGAGAACTTTGAGAAGAGTAGTGTGATGGCATCTTGACACACAATAAATCATCTTTAAATACTCTATGAGCAAGCAGTGCAACAACAGCAGAGTCAATGCCTCCGCTAAGACCTAGAACAACATTGCAAAAGCCTGTTTTACGAACTTCATCATTTAAAAAATGACTTAAATACTCCGCAACTTGTTCATACTTTTTCATCATAAACCTTTGAAAAACTTTAAAAAAAATTATTATATCAAATTTTGGTAACCAGTGTTATAATTTCGCAAAAAAAAAGAGTATCACTATGAATATAAAAGTAAAACCTATGGGTGATTATCAAACTAACTGCTATATTGTAACAGTTGATGGCAAAGATTTTATCATAGATCCGGGAATCGATGCCACTGAATGGGTTGTGAATAATGTCACAAATCCTGTTGCAATTTTAAATACACATGGACACTTTGACCATGTTTGGAGTAATGCAGAACTACAAAAGAAGCTAAATATTCCTCTATACACACCAAAAGATGACATTATGCTGCTCTCTAGCAGCTCATGGATGAGTGACTTGCCGCCCTCTTACGCAGATATTGAAGTAGAGCCAAACCAAGAGTTTGATTTTGATGGAGTTAAAGTAAAGTTCCGCCATTTTCCCGGTCATACACCGGGATGCTCAACGATAGAGATTGGAGATGCAATGTTTAGCGGTGATTTTATATTTGAGAAATCTATCGGACGTACAGATTTTCCATACTCTTCACCAAAAGAGATGAGAGAGTCACTTGAAAAATTCAAACAAATCCCGTATGATAAAACCATATATCCTGGACATGGCAGCACTACTACCATAAGAGAAGAACAGCAATATAGTGATTATTGGATAGGAAATATTTAATATATTGCCTATTCAACAATACCTTCTGTGTCGGTTAACTTTAGCTTTAAAACATGTCTATCCGTCACAACCGTTTTAAATTCTCCTTCAAAAACCTTTATCTCTAAAACATGTCCTGTTACATGTATATTTCTTTTTCGTCCCTCTTTATGTCGAACTTTGGCGATAAAACTCACTATATCCCCAAATTTTACCGGTGACAAAAACTGACATTCGCTAGCCACTAACACAACATTTTTTTCATTCACTGCAGCCATAGCGGCATAATCAGCAGCACTGAAAATAAATCCGCCATGTATTAAATTTTGAGAATCGGCAATCATATCATGTGTAGTTACCAATTTTAATTTTACAAATCCACTATCTAACTTTTCTATTTCTCCACACAAATCTTGGTTTATATTCTCATGAGTTTTGAGCATGACATCGTCTTTGCCCTTGTACTCTTGAATATCTAAATCTTCATCATCTTCAAAAAGTTCTTCTTTATTGTTGGTCATTTGCTTTCCTTTATTAATTTTACATATACTCTTGCCGGAGCAGGATACCCTTCTACAGTTTTTGTGTTGTCATCTTTATCTAAAAAGTCCTCTAGAGATTGCCCCTCTATCCAAGAAGTTTTTCTCTGTTCATCGCTATTTGTCAGAGAAGTTTCTAAAATCTCAAAACTATTAAATCCGGCTCTTAAACACCAATTTTTCAAAGCTTTTATAGTCGGTACAAAATAGATATTAGGTATCTTTGAGTATGATGATAGCGGACATAAACACATCTCATCCTCACCCTCTATATAAAAAGTATCAAGTATGACCTCCCCTTTATGATCCAATCCCTTATACAGAGATTTCAACATCCCTACAGGGTCACTTCTATGATACAAAACACCCAAACAAAAGATAGTGTCAAACTTCTCTTCATAAAATTCCAAATGTTCAACACCTAAAAGCTCATAAACAATATCACTTTTTACAAAATGATTTATAAAATCAAACTGCGTTTTATAAAGAGGTGAAGGATCAAAGCCCACTAAAGACTTTGGTTTATCCTCTTGCATCCTAAAAAGATAGTATCCATTGTTACACCCTATATCGGCAACTCTTTTATCTTTTAAATTAAAATGTTTTCGCAAAAGGTTATATTTAATATTGCTTCTCCATTCAGAGTCAATATATGTCTCAAAAAGTTTAAACGGACC
>CAMBTK010000081.1 GCA_945870785.1 Sulfurimonas crateris | reverse complement strand
TAGAGAGGACAAAAGTCGTTCTCCTCTTTTACCATGTTCTCAAACTCAAAATACTCTATGATTTCATCTTCGCTGTAGCCTTTTGCTAGAAGTTTATCTACGATTTTTTTATGCTTTTGTGCATGTTGCTCAAACCACTCTTCATAGCTCATCATATCATCACTACTTTTTCTCTGCAAGTCTGTCATACATCGCTAACATGTTATAGTAGTCGTTATGAAGTGTTATATCTATAAAAGAGTCCTCTTTGCTTAGGATTTTTAGGGCTTTTTCTACGCTTTGTTTTGAAAATATATTAAAAAGAGCCTCTTCGTACTCCTCGTAATCTTCCTCTTGGAGTTCCATGCTGATAAGTTCTGAGATGACTTTTGCATCACTCTTTGAGCTGTATTGTAAAAATTCTAAAGCACTCTCTTTATCATCCATAAGAAGAGATAGATGCGCCTTGAACTCTGCCATTGTGAAGTTGTTTTTAAAGATAACGCCTATGTATTTCTCCATGCTAAGCGAGTCATCAAGTGAGACAATCGTGTCTAAAATATCCTCTGCATCATAGTCACTAAAGTTTAAAACCATATCACGGATGGCTTTTGCGCTGTTTTTGTTGTTATAGAGTAAATCATCTATCGGATAGACCTCTGAGATGCTTGGGATTAGCATCTGACATGAGTAAAAACCTAGATAGTCATACTCTCTTAAGTAGATCTCTTTGCCCATACCCGAGGCGATATTTGTTAAAAACTCTAGTTCATCCATTTTCGTATCATACTTCCAAGCAGAGAACTCAAAACTCTTTTTGGAGCTTAAAAATGCAAACCCGAGTTTTGCGTTTGAGTCCACAAAATGAGACTCAAGATTGAAGCTATCTGAGACTATACTCATGTCAAATGTTGGCGTCTCAAAGTCATCAAGAGTCTCTAACGAGCGCCCTTGCATAAGCTCTGTCATAGTTCTCTCCAAACTTACTTCAAGAATCGGATGCGCACCAAAAGAGACAAAAAGAGTTGAGTTTTTTGGGTTTATAAGCGAGATGGCAGTTACTGGAAAAACTCCTCCAAGAGAGGCATCGAGAACTTCTACGATATATCCGAGGTTACGCAGAGCTGAAATATCTTCGTTTAGTTTTGAAAATGACTCTATTACACTTTGCGGAAATTTTGCAAGAGCGTATCCATTTTTGATGATTTCAAACTTTGCGTATCTCTCATAAATCTCACTTAGAGCTTGAACTTGAGCCTCTTTTGGTGTGTTTCCAGCGGATAAGCCGTTGCTGACATAGAGGTTATGCAAAATATTTACAGGAAAATAAACCCTCTCATTTGTAGAGAGTTTTTTAAAAGGAAGCGATATAACTTTTTGGCTATCACTGTTAAAATCAACATAAGCGTCTCCCATAAGTTCGCCCTCTGGGTCATATATGTCAAACAACACTTCACTCAAAAAATCTCCATCGAGTTCAAACTCTACTTCATCTGGATAGTGTTTTCTGCTTGGAAGATAAAAGTCACTAAAAAACATATTTGTTTGAAGCCTCTCGATGTACTCTCCAAATGCACTCGCAAGTGCAGAATCTTCAAGTGTACCTTTGCCGTTTGAGTAGATATGTAAGGGTGCTTCAACTGAACTAAGGTTTAGCGAGTAGCAGTTTTGTAGAGGATGATGCTCTTTTGAGGTTGTGACTTTGCATCCAACATCTTCTAAAACTTTTTTCATTCTTTTGATAGAGACCTCTAGCGGAGCCTCTTTTGATAACATATTCACTCTTTTTTCCTAATAATCAGATATATAAAAAATGGCCCACCAATTAGCGCTGTAACGATTCCTATTGGTAAATCGTTTTGAGTAGATAGCAATCTCGCTATTGTGTCACAAAAAACCAAAAATAGAGCCCCAAAGAGTGCAGTTTTGAGAACTCTTGAGTTTATGGAAGATGGATATAGCATAGATACTATATGAGGAGTTATAAGCCCTACAAAGCCGATAGGACCGCTAATACTAACAAGTGAACCTACGGCGAAAGAGGAGATGAGCAGAAGCATATAGGTTACTTTTTTACTATCAAGACCTTTTAGTTTTGCGCTCTCCTCAGATGTTGCTAAGAGTTGCAACTCAAATCTATAAAGATATACAACCAGAACAAGCACAAACGCAACCAAGCCGATAAACAGAGGATTTTGCCACCCTATTATAGAGAGAGAACCCATCGTAAAACGTATAAGTGTATCGTTTTGGATGGCACTTCCTAGATAAAAAATTATCATTAGCGCTGAAGCATAAAAGAGCGAGAGAGCGATTCCCAAGAGCAGGAGTGATTCACTTTTTACATTTTTTATGAATTTACTTAGATAAAGCAGCAAAAGCAGTGTAAGAATTGCTCCAAAAAAACCAAAGATATTTATAGCGCTTATCCCAAAAAATAGCGCTCCAAGCCCTAGTTTTATGGCGATTCCAGCACCCAAAACTGCACCACTTGAAACACCAAGTGTATATGGAGTCAGCAGTGCATTTCTAAAGAGTGTTTGAAACAGAAGTCCACTCACAGAGAGGATAGCACCAGCAATGAAGGCAAACATAACTCTAGGAAGACGCAACTCAAAAAATATCTGTGAATGCAGAGTTGAGAGGTCAAATATATCGGCTAGTTGGAGCGTTACTGAGCCGATAAATGGAGAGATGACAAGAGAAGCAACTAGTGCAAACCATATAAAAAATCTACTCATACTCTATCACCAGTGAGTTAAAAGATACACCATAAAGCTCTTCTAAAACCTTATCGCTAAAAAATTCACTTCCATAAAACTCTGCATGTTGCTCTTTTATAAATGCTATATCAGAGCCGATAAAAGAGGCAAGATGCAGATCGTGAGTTATGAGGATGATTTGGTGAGTGCGTTTTAGGTTTTTTATATATTTTGCTACTATTTTAGAGTTTAGCGGATCAAGATTTGCAGTTGGTTCATCAAAAATCATGATACGACTCTGCATACAAAGAGCCGCTGCCATAAGCGAGAGTTGTTGCTCTCCTGAGCTTAAAGACAAAAGAGTATGGCCCCTCAAGTGCTCTAAACCAAGAAGCTTTATATACTTGTCTGCTATCTCCCTATCCTCACTTGAGTAGTCAAAAAAGCTCTTTTTATAAGCAAATCTTCCTAGTAAAACAAACTCATAAAGTGTTATAAAAGAGTCATAGAGCTCTAGTTTTGGGGGAACGTAAGCGATAGTTTTTGCTCTTGTTTTGTTTGATAAACTCTTTAAATCTGCACCATCTATAACTATCTCCCCATCATAATCAATCAAAGCAGATAAAGCACGGGCTAGTGTACTTTTACCAGAACCGTTTGCTCCAAGTATGCTTAGGTGTGAGGCTATTTTTAGGTTTATATCTTGAAGAATTATAGTTTTATCATATCTGCATCTGAGATTTTTTAGCTCTATCATCTGCTCATCTCATAAGAGAGTCTTTTGATACTAAGAGCAACTCTGTGTGATGGGATGTGAAGATAGCTCTCATCTACAACTGTTATACGTCTGTTTTTACTTGCGTTAGTTGGAAGTGAGTGCCAAGCGCTCAATGCTTTTTCTATGTTAACTCCACTGTTTGAGGCATTTGAGTGAAGTATGATTATCTGGTCTGGATTTAGTGCTATAACATTTTCATAACTGAGTGAGGGTTGGTTAGTATCACTTGAGGTATAAGCGTTAGTGTTGCCACAAATCTTAATAATATCATTAAAAAATATATCATTTCCAGCTATATAAATGCCCCTGCTCAAATCCTCATGTAACCCAAAAACTATCATGACTTTGTGGCTCTTTTTACTCTTTGGAGCGCTTTGTATCGCATATTCTATCTCATCAACTAAAGGTTTCGCGTCCGCTTTTAGTGCATGAGATATTTTTACGATAGAGCCTTTTATATCATCAATGGTTTGCAGTTTTACGACAAAAGTTTTGATGCCAAATCTCTGTAACTTCTCTAACGTCGCTTGATTAAAATCTTGTCCGATTACCAAGGTAGGGGAGAGAGAGATGATTTTTTCCAAGTTTGGATTTGAGTATCCGCCGATACTCTCAAGCCC
>CAMBTK010000080.1 GCA_945870785.1 Sulfurimonas crateris | reverse complement strand
ATGGTGCTCACAACTGGACTCGAACCAGTGACTTTTACCTTGTCGAGGTAACACTCTACCAACTGAGTTATGCGAGCGAGATTGGAATTCTATCAAAAAATACTTAAACTAATTTTTCTACATTTTGGCACATAAGAAGTTATTAAAATTTATATAACGACCCCGATATTTACTTTTAATTTAGGTATATTAAGTGTATAATTTCGTCCATATTTAAAAAGTACAATAAGGCAAGTTATGAACTTAACCGAGTTAGAAGAGATAGGTTTAAGGGGTGTTGGTAAGATTTATCACAACCTCAGTTATGATGAGTTAATCAAACATGAAATTGAAAATAAAGAGTGTACTCTTACAACAAAGGGCGCTACTGCTGTAGATACTGGAGTATTTACTGGACGTAGTCCTAAAGATAAATATTTTGTAGACAGAGATCCTTCAAACAAATATATCGCTTGGGGCGATGTAAACCAAAAAGTAAGCGAAGAAATTTTCAAGGAATTATTAGAGGTTGCAAAAGAGCAACTCTCTGGAAAAGATTTGTATGTAACAGATGTTTATAGTGGTGCTAGTGTTGATTCTAAGCGCTCAATTCGTTTTGTTACAGAGATAGCTTGGCAGGCACACTTTGTAAAAAATATGTTTATTCGTCCTACTGAGTCTGAATTAAAAGAGTTTAAACCGCAGTTTACAGTCTTAAATGCATGTAAAGCTGTTAATGACAAATGGAAGGAACATGGACTTAACTCTGAAGTTTTTGTTCTTTTTGATATTGAAAACAATCTATCTATAATTGGTGGCACTTGGTATGGCGGTGAGTTGAAAAAAGGAATTTTTTCAATGATGAACTACTGGTTACCACTTGAGAACAAACTTCCTATGCACTGTTCAGCGAATGTTGGCAAGAGAGGAGATACAGCACTTTTCTTTGGTCTAAGCGGCACAGGAAAAACTACTCTCTCAACAGACCCTCACAGAAAACTAATCGGAGATGATGAACACGGCTGGGATGATAATGGCGTGTTTAACTTTGAGGGCGGATGTTATGCAAAAGTTATTAATTTAGATGGCAATAACGAACCTGAAATTTATAATGCTATAAAATCTGGCGCACTTCTTGAAAATGTTGTCTTAGATGACGATGGCGTAGTTGACTACAATGATGGAAGCAAAACAGAAAATACTAGAGTCTCTTATCCGATAGAACATATAAAAAACCATGAGGTCTCTTTAAGCGCAGGACATCCTGAAAATATAATCTTCTTAAGTGCGGATGCATTTGGTGTTCTTCCTCCTGTTTCAAAACTTACTCGTGAACAAGCTATGTACTACTTTTTAAGCGGTTATACTGCAAAGGTTGCTGGAACAGAACGTGGAATAACAAAGCCAGTTGCAACGTTTAGCTCATGTTTTGGAGAGGCTTTTTTGCCACTACATCCAACGGTGTATGCCAAGCTCTTAGGCGAAAAAATAGACAAGCATAATGTCAATGTCTATCTTGTAAATACTGGTTGGACAGGCGGAGGGTATGGTGTCGGTAAGAGAATGAGTATAAAAGATACTCGTGCTTGTATCAATGCTATCTTAGATGGCAGTATTCAAGATAGTGAATTTGATACTACTAAAACGTTCAAGCTTCAAGTTCCAAAAACTCTTGGAAATATAAATCCAGAAATTTTAAATCCTCGCAACGCATGGAGTGACAAAGAAGCATTTGATAAAACAAGAGATATGTTGGCAGGTATGTTTAGTGAAAATTTCAAGAAATATCAAGTTGCAAATAGCGCTTTTGACTATTCAGCAGCAGGACCAAAGATAGAGAGTTAAGCTCTCTTCTTTTTCTTAGTCGCCTGCGTCATATATAACCATAACGCCCCACCAAAAACTACCAATATAATCGGAGCTATCCAAGGTTTTTCAGTTATAGTCTCTGCGATGCCCATTAAAAAACTACCAGAATAGTAGCTTCCAAGACCAAAAATCAGAGCCCAAACTCCAGCACTTAAAATATTTAAAATTGCAAACTTTTTAAACTCATATTTTGTAAGTCCTATCGCAATTGGGATAAGTGTTTTAATGCCATAAACAAATTTTTGAATTAGTATTATCCATGAGCCATTTTTCTTCATCATGATATGTGCAAGTGCTAATTTTCTTCTATGTTTTCTAAGTCCTTCCATCATCATACTTTTTTGGTATCTTGCCATGTAAAAGAGTAAAAAATCTCCAAGTGCATTTGCTATAAAGGCAATTGAAATTGAGAGAGTTAAATCCATCTTTCCCATAAATGACATAACTCCAGCAGCGATAATTGCTACAAAGCCACCACCAAGTGAGTATAAGAAAAGCCCTATATATCCGTATGTTGCTAAATTACTAAATGTATCTTCCATGTGTCTCTCTTATAATTTTTTTATTTTTACTATTTCGTCACGAAGTCGAGCTGCTTCTTCAAAGTTTAGCTCACGCGCCGCTTCTTTCATTTTTAGGGATAGTTGCGTAACCATCGCCTTTCTCTCTGAAGCAGGAATTTTATCCATTTTTTTATTCTTTTGGTAAATATCGCCATACTCTTCAACTTTTAGATTTTCATCTAGTGCTCTAATGGTTGTAGTTGGAGTAATGCCATGAATTTTGTTATGGTTATTTTGCATCTCTCGTCTTGCATTTGTTTTATCAATAGCCTTTTGCATAGAATTTGTTATCTTGTTTGCATATAAAATAACTCTTCCATTTACATTTCTCGCACCTCTACCGATTGTTTGTATAAGAGAGGTTTCACTTCTTAAAAAACCCTCTTTATCGGCATCTAAAATTGCTACAAGGCTTACTTCTGGCAAATCTAGCCCTTCACGCAGAAGATTTATCCCTATAAGTACATCAAACTCACCAAGGCGAAGAGATCGGATTATCTGATTTCTCTGTATCGTGTCTATGTCTGAGTGCATATACTCAACTCTTATACCTAAATCGGCTAGATATTTGGTTAGTGCTTCAGCCATCTTTTTAGTAAGAACAGTGATTAAAACTCTCTCATTTTTTAGTGTAACTTTTTTTATCTCATCATGTATGTCTTCTACTTGATTTGTAGATGGCTTTATCTCTATAACAGGGTCTAAAAGTCCAGTTGGGCGTATAATCTGCTCAGCTTTTACGGCAGATAGTTCAAGTTCGTATAGAGATGGAGTTGCTGATACAAAAAGATAGTGAGGTGCTTTATTTATATACTCATCAAGCATTAAAGGGCGGTTATCAAGCGCGCTAGGCAGACGAAAACCATACTCAACCAAAACCTCTTTTCTCGCTCTATCTCCTGCATACATACCGCGATACTGCGGAAGTGAGACGTGAGATTCATCCACGATAACTAGGTACTCTTTATGGTGAAGTTCAAAGTAGTCAAGAAGAGTGTATGGCGCTTCACCTGTTTTTTTATCAGTTAAAAGTCTTGAGTAGTTCTCAACTCCTTTACACATTCCAGTAGTTTGAAGCATCTCTAAATCAAACTCAACTCTCTGTTTTAGTCGTTGATGCTCTACAAGTTTTCCCTCTTTTTTAAAGTAAGCAAGTCTATCATCAAGTTCCTCTTCAATGCGTTTTATTGCCACTGCTAACTTCTCTTGACGTACACTAAATTGTGAAGTTGCATATATAGTAAACTGCTTATGTTCTTCAAGTTTTTTATTATCGATTGTGTCGAAAGTATAGATAGCTTCTATCTCATCTCCAAAAAACTCTATACGAATAGCTTCTTGCTCAAAATATGGAGGAAAAATATCTAATGACTCTCCGTTTACACGAATATGTCCACTATCAAAATAGCTGTCATTTCTGCTGTAACCCATCTCAACAAGTCGTAAGAGAAGTTTTTTCTGCGCAATCACATCTCCGATTGCGACTGATTGCACCATGTTTTCATACTCCTCTGGGTCACCAAGACCATAGTTTGCAGATACAGAAGCTACAACTATAACATCATCATAACTAAGCAGATTTGCAGTAGAAGAGAGGCGAAGGCGCTCAAGTTCATCGTTTATTGCACTATCTTTTTCTATAAAGAGATCTTGGCGCGGAATATAAGCCTCAGGCTGGTAGTAATCATAGTAGGAGACAAAGTACTCAACATGATTGTTTGGGAAAAATTGACGAAACTCCGAGTACAACTGTGCCGCGAGTGTTTTGTTATGCGTCATAATGATGGTCGGCATCTTCACATTCTCTATAACCCGCGCCATAGTGTGCGTTTTACCGCTACCAGTCACGCCCTCTAGAGCCTGATAACGATTGCCTTTGAGGATAGAGTCACTAAGTATTTTTATGGCTT
>CAMBTK010000079.1 GCA_945870785.1 Sulfurimonas crateris | reverse complement strand
TAACTCTATAAGCTCATGTTCTCTCATAGTTCCAGCTACGCAATTTGCCCAATCTTCTTCTCCATCAGATGAACAACATATATTTTCTTCAAGTGAATAGCAATCAGCAATAGGCTTACTGATATTTATCATATCTGCGAAAGAGATTTTACCTTTTGGTTTTAGGACACGATATATTTCCGCAAAAACAGATTCTTTACATGAAGCTAAATTTATTGCTCCATTTGAGATAACAACATCCACACTTTCATCTTCAATAGCAATAGAATCAAAGGTACTCTCTAAAACAGTTATATTTGAACATCCAAATAGTTTTGTGTTTTCCCTTGCAACTTCAACCATTTTTGGAGTAATGTCAACACCAACAACTTTTCCACCTTGACCAACAAGTAATGAAGAAACAAGTAAATCAACTCCTGCACCACATCCAATGTCTAAAACTGTATCATATTCTTTAATTTCAGCATCTATAAAAGGGTTTCCAACTGCCGCACAATATTGCCAGATGGAAGATGGAATTTTTTCTAACCACTCCTTTTTGTATCCATGTTCTTTCGCATTTTCTATACCCTTGTCCCAGCCAAAATCTTTGTGTGGATTTTGAGCCAACTCAGTGTAAAGTTCTATGACTTGTTTATTATCAGCCATCTTTTTTCCTTACTTTTCTATTTTTTCATATGGATAACCAGCTAATTTCCAAGCATCAAATCCACCTTTTAAACTATATACATTTTTGTATCCAAGTTCTTTGAGTGTTGAAGCAACAAAAAGACTTACTAAGCCAAATTTTCCATAAACAACGATTACCGCATCTTTATCTTGTAACTGTTTAAAAGCACTGAAATAGATCTGCCCATATGTTATAGAGTAGCTCTCTATAGTATCAATTTTATTACCATCATTATGATTAGGCTCTCTTATATCAAGAAGTGTAACATCATCACCATTCTCCAATATTTTTAAAAGTACAGGTGGGGTTATTTGCTCAATTTTAGCTTGTTTTTCTGCCATTAGAGTGTCTAAAACTTTATAACCTGTTCCACCACATGCAACTTGTTTGTATGACGTAGGATTTATAATCTCTTCTTGTATATATTTTAGTATAGGCAGAGAGTGAATATTTTTATTTTGTGTTATATCTTTTTGTGAAGCTATTGTTAATGAATCACATGCACCAGTTGAACAACTCTGTGCACTTGGTGCTGAAGTAAAAAACTTATCTCCCCACAAAGGAAAACTAAGCATAATGGCTGTAAAAACAGTTACTATTGCCAAAAATTTTTTACTAGCGATGAAAGCAACTTCATCACAATTACACTCAATATTCTTAATTGGTTTTAACTTATCATACCAAGCATAAATCAATACTAATATTGTAAATATTACCAAGTAGTTATGATATGGTGCCAGCCATGAAAAAGATGAGGCAAGAGAACCTGCACCTGCTAACACTGCTAAAACTGGTGTCACACAACATAAAGATGCTATAATTGTTGCACTTATGACTGTTATTATGTTTTTATTTATCATATATATATTTCCTTTTAAAAAGTGATTACTGTATCACTTTTAATTGCCAAATTAGCTAAAACTTGCATCGTTGAAGACACTTTTTCATCAAAATAAGGCTCGTTTTTAAAAAGGCCACAACGTGCATTACAAGTTCCACATGCTTGAAGATTTATACCACTTCTATACATTTCTTTTAGCATTTCAACTAAATCATAATCATAACTATCAGGTTTAGTCGTTTTATCACGAGCTAAATCAACAGCATCGTTCATTAAAAAAATATTTACACTCTCGCCACTTTTGTAAAGTGTTTTAGCTAAGCGAAGTGCATTCCAAGTTACATCAGTCCCATCATATGGTTGATGATTTAAAATTATCGTTGTCATCTTATTTTCCCTTATTTAAAGTTACATTTCCCAAACCAGTTTTTACAGGATAACCGGCTTCTGCCCATCCTTTTAAACCACCTTTTAGAGTTGTTGCATTTCCGTAACCCATCTTTTTAAGTACTTGAGCAGCTAAGGCACCACGACCACCATTACGGCAATATGTGACAATGATTACTTCTTTATCTTGAGTCAGTTTATTAACTTCCCATTCTAGGTTTCCACGAGTTATAGAGATAAATTGTTCTTTATTCATTTCATTTGATGGTATGCCGCCTTCTGCTCTTTGCTCACTTTCTCTAACATCAAGAACAATAACATCTTCAGCTTCATCGAGTAAACTTTTAAGTTTTTTTGGAGAAATTTCACCAGCTTCTTTTTGTGCTTGTTTTATAAAATCTATTTTGCTCATAGACTCGGCCATTATCGCTTGTGTAAATAGTAATATGGCTATCAAAAATATATTTTTCATACTTCTCCTAAATATTTAGCTAATATGCTAAATAGCTTTTAAGAAGTATACAAATTGCTTTCTTAATATAAAGTTAATTAGCTAATTTGCTAAATAGAATATTTTGTTATAATTTTATAAAAATATCGGAGGTTACAAATGTTAAATATGGAAGATAAAATAAAAATTTTTAAAGCACTTGGAAATAAAACGAGATTTAAAATTTTCAAAAATATTTTTACAGGTGGGTATGCTTGCTCTATTGATGACACTCAACCAGAAGATGATATTATTGCTCAGGCTACTTGTGTGACAAGTATAGCTGAGCAGTTTAACTTCGCACTTCCTACTATATCGAGACATCTAAAGGAGATGAAAGATGCCAAAATTATAAGAATGACAAAAATTAAAAATAAGATTTATATTGAGCCAAATATTGAGACAATGAAAGAGATAGCTGAATGTTTTAATACTTTAGTAAAAAAATATGAAAGCGGTGTTGTGTATCAGTATGACAACACTAAGTAATATACTATCCTATTATAAACTAAGAGCTTTTATATCAGTGGTAAATTACTTTTACATATTTTAATTTCTGCTTACTTATGTATTTTGTCATTTTGCCCAGATTGACATAAGAGGCAGAAGAATATATTTCCTTACAATAGTAATGTTTTAGCGCACTCGCTTACTCGTTTCCCGTCTGCTTTGCTTGATAGCTCTTTGGTCGCTGTTCCCATCACTTTTCCCAAATCTTTTATAGTTGAAGCGCCTGTTTTTGCTATGATATCTTTTATAGCTAATGTAAGTTCCTCATCACTTAGTTGAGCTGGTAGATACTCTTTGTAGTATGCTATTTCATCGAGTTCAATCTGCATTAAATCTTCTCGATTTGCATTTTTATACTGAGTAGCTGCATCATCTCTTCTTTTTACTTGAGAGAGAATTATTTTTATAACATCATCATCGCTAAGCTCTTTTCTCTCATCAACTTCTATCTGTTTAAATGCACTGCTTAGAAGTCTTAGAGCATCTCTTTTTTTAGCATCCTTAGCTTTCATAGCCTCTTTTATATCGTTATTTATGGTATCTCTTAGATTCATTTTTTACCTTTTATGTGTGGAACTATTTTTGCTATGATTATAACTAAATAAAGAGATTAAATATAAAGAGATATGTAATGATAAAAAAAATTTTACTGGTTTTGATGCCCATTTATGCTATACTTTTTTTATCTGGGTGCACCGCAAAACTAAGTGATCCTGATATTGATTTTGAGCCTCCTGCTTATGTTGAAGAGATGCCTGCAAAAGAGGACAACAAAGACTTTACTTCTGTTGGAAGTGTTTTTGGGCAAGGGGAGAATCCTCTTTTTTCAGACCATAAGGCTATGCATGTCAACGATATTGTTACCGTTGTTATCTCTGAGAATGCACAGAGCTCAAACACTGGTTCAAGACAGTTAAGTGAGAGTGACTCTTTAAATCTTGGCGGAGGAGCTTTTACTTCTACTGGGAGCAACTCTGCTGTTAATTCAGCAGTCAGTAAGCTAAATGGCATAGCAAATCTAGGGTTTGGAAGCACTTCTGATAGTGCATACACTGGAAAAGGGAGTGCTACAAAAGATGCCTCTTTTACTACAACTGTTTCTGCTAGGATAGTAAAAGTTTTACAAAATGGAAACTATTTTATCGCTGGAAAGAGAGAGATTTTAGTAGATAATCAAAAGCAGATTATTCAAATCGGTGGAGTTATCCGCCCTTATGATATCGATCAGGGGAATAGAATAAACTCTTCACAAATGAGTGAAGCAAAAATTCTTTATAAAACACAAGGGGATGTTGAAGGTGCTACACAAAGAGGTTGGGGTACAAAAATTATTCAGTCTGTTTGGCCATTTTAGTATTTTTTTACTATTTACATCCCTAACACTTAGTGCGGCGGAGAGTTTTAAAGATTTTAAAAAAGTTCAAACAGAGTCGTTTCAAACATATAAAGATGAGAGAGATAAAGCTTTTAATGCGTACTTAAAGCAGGAGTGGAAGGCTTATATAGAGCAAAAACCTGCTTCTCTTTATGAAGAGC
>CAMBTK010000078.1 GCA_945870785.1 Sulfurimonas crateris | reverse complement strand
TCATCATTGTCATATAGAAAATTAAAGCCGTAATGCTTTTTATTTGCTAGTTCATTCTCTAGGAAATAGTCCTCTTTCTCTTTAAAGTAACCAGTAGTAAGAGAGCCTTTTGAAGTTTTGCTATCAACAAATCTAAATGTAGAGTATAGCCCAGAGCCTCTATTTGTTCTAATTTGCGGTTTTAGTTCCAAATCCCACCAATTTTGTTCCGCAATAAAGAGTGCTTGTTCATAGTAAAACCCCTCTTTTTCAGAGAACCCAACCATTGGAGGCAAAACACCAGTTCTTCTTGTGGTATCAAGAGAGTAACCAAAATATGGTGTATAAAAAACAGGAATATCATAGAGATAGAGTCTTGCGTTATATAAATTTAGCCACATTGTATCTGTGTTGTACTCTGAAGAGGTAAATTCCATTTTCCAAAGAGGATTATTAGGGTCACATCCACTCATCACTCCAGAAGTTACATCCATATCTTTTGCTTTTGAGTGCCCTTTGTCTCCACTGAGCCAAACATCAGAACTCTTCTCTAGCATAAAAAATGGTGTAAATGTTCTCTCTTTATTTGCGATATTAAGCTTAGCATACTCTCCAAGAATTTTAATATTCTCTCCCTGAGAAGCTCTAATATTTTCAAAAAGTTCTAAATCACCGCTGTCTCTATCATAACGAGCCCTCTTTGCACTGAGGTGATAATCTTGATATATTACAACGACATCACCGCTTGCCGTAACTATATTATCTTTTGTATCCATTGTAGTTGCATATACTTCTACTTTAGAATTTTTCTTAATCTCCTCAGCCACTAAACCAGCAACTAAAAGTAATGCAATTATAAAAAACTTAAGCATCTATAACCAACGTATTGGCGCTTTTATCATGCCAAGCTTGTCTTGATGGATCTAATACACCCCACAAAAATCCGAGATAAAACAGCATCTCACTTATAACTCTGACAACTGAGCGGTTAAGTGCTACAATCACATTTGGCTTTTGCAATGTTTTAATCTCCACAACTCTGATTTTTAAAAGTAGTTTACCAAGTGTAGCCCCATACTGCATGATAAAAAAAGCTTGATATACAACTTTCACAGCCATATACTCTAAAAAAAATGTATTTGTTAAGAGTATCATCTCTTCAACTGTTTTAGCCTCAAAAAAAGAGTTTCCAAGACCAATAATGAGCAAAAAAGAGAGCAGCATCTCATCTACAAAAAAAGCCATTGACCTTTTTTTAATTGATGCTAAGTGCATATCTTCTTTGTGAAGTCTATCTTGAATCTCTTCGTTCACTTTGTTTCTTTAAATAGGGCTTGATAAGCAATATCGGTACGTAATTTTTTACCAGCATAGTGAACTTGTCCGCATCTCATATAAGCTCTGTCTCTTGCCTCTTTTATAGTATCACCCAAGCCTACACAAACTAAAACACGTCCGCCATCAGCATAAAGTTTTCCATCAATCATGCTAACACCTGCGTAAGAGATATGTGTGTATTTTTCTATCTCTTCATGATAAACATCATCTAATATTATCTCAGCAGGAGTTGAATTTGAATATGGATAGTTAGCACTTGCCATAACTACACCTACTGCAAATTGCTTTGAAAACTCAACTTTTATCTCACCGAGTCTATTTGTAGCAGCCTTATAGAACATATCACTTACACTTGAAGTCATAAGAGGCATAAGAATCTCACATTCAGGGTCTCCAAAACGAACATTAAACTCTAAAGTAATTGGTTCACCATTTACTACCATAACGCCTATGAAAAGAACTCCCTCAAAAGGTGCATTCTCTTTCTTCATTCCATCTAGCGTCGGGCGGATAATTCTATCTCTTACTTTTTGATAAAGTTCTTCATCAACCAAAGGAGTAGGAGCGTAAGCACCCATTCCTCCAGTATTTGGTCCTTTGTCTCCATCCATAACTCTTTTATGGTCTTGCGCAGCTGGAAGGAGTATATAATCCTCTCCATCACAAACGGCAAACATAGAGAGTTCATACCCGTCTAAAAACTCTTCTACTATAACTTTTTTTCCTGCGTCTCCAAAGCTCTTTCCGCTTAACATCTCAGATATCGCAACTTTTGCTTCATCATGTGTTAGTGCGATAATTACGCCTTTTCCACCACATAATCCATCTGCTTTTACAACTATTGGTGTTTGTAATTTATCTGTAAATTTAAACGCTTCTTCTATTGATGCTGTTTCTATATAACGTGCGGTTGGAATGTTGTATTTTGCTAAAAAGTTTTTCATATACACTTTTGAACCCTCAAGCTGTGCAGCCATTTTACTCGGTCCAAATATTACAAGGTCATTTGATTTAAATATATCTACTACACCATCAACTAAAGGCGCTTCAGGCCCTACAATTGTTAGTTCTATACGATTCTCTTTAGCAAAGAGCGCCAACTTGTTATAATCTTTAATGTCTATGTTTTTTCCTAGAGATGAAGTAGCTCCATTTCCAGGCATAAAAAAGAGTTCATGAGCCTCATCTTCATTTAAAATTGCACGAGCTATAGAGTACTCTCTACCACCGCTGCCTAATATTAAAATCTTCATTAACGCTCCAAAAATAAATTAAAAAATATCTACTTAAAATATCTAAATATCTTCAGTAGATATATTTTTTAAATAGCCCGAGTAGCCGTCTCGCAGTTGGCTTGGTTCTAAAAGCCGTATTTGGGCGAAGAGAGTGCTCTTTATCGGCGGCATTATCTCGACAGAGTTAACATATCTCAAACGATAGCACCGACACACAAGAGCTCTACTAATTCGCTAGTTGAAAATGTAGAACCCTCATTAAGCGATATGTCGAACCACCCAGACTATTAGTACTATTATACAAAATAATTCTTGATTTTATTTTATAAATCGCTATTTCGCATCTAATGCAAGTTCAATGCAGCTCTCTATAGATGTATTTTGACTTATTATATAATCTATGCCTTTTGGCAAACAAGCAGCCGTTGTTGTTCCAATTACTATAACTTTTGCATCTGGATGGATTGTGTTATTTTTTAAAAAACACTCAATTGAGGATGGTGAAGTAAAGATAAGAGTTGAGTCATCATCTACTCTTACGTCCAATATCTCTTTAGAACACTCACTTACATATAATATCTTCTCATCAATACTATACCCCTCTTCTTTAGCTATTTGAACAAAATTAGAAGCTATGAGTTCGGCTCTAAGATAGAGCCATTTAATATCCAGCGGTAACTCTCTTATTTTTTCTATAAGATTATCACCATAACCATCACCCGTCTCTAAAATATTGCCTCCAAATTCTCTGTATGAATCTGCTGTTTTAATAGAGACACAAAGAGCAGGAGTATTGATAAACTCTTCTTTATCATACTGTTCTAGCGCTTTTACAGTCTGTTTTGATGTAATAATAAGATAATCATATTTAGAAAAATCTACATCAGGCTTTAAATACCTAACATCTAAAGATTTTATACTTTTTGCATGCTTATTTTTTGAAGTAGCA
Source organism: Sulfurimonas crateris (assembly GCA_945870785.1). GTDB lineage: Bacteria > Campylobacterota > Campylobacteria > Campylobacterales > Sulfurimonadaceae > Sulfurimonas > Sulfurimonas crateris_B. The sequence continues at coordinate 1,053 of CAMBTK010000078.1, read as the reverse complement.
AAAAGATAGATGCTTTTTGACATATCCTATTCTCTATTCCCACTCTATTGTAGCAGGCGGTTTTGAGCTTATGTCATAAACAACGCGATTAATTCCATCTACCTCATTTATAATTCTTCTGCTAATTCTCTCAAGAAGGTCGTGTGGAAGATGAGCAAATGTTGCGGTCATACCATCAACTGCTTCAACAACTCTAACACATACAGTGTTATCATAAGTACGATTATCGCCCATAACTCCAACAGATTTTACATTTAGTAAAACCACAAAAGCCTGCCAAGTTTTTGCATAGTATCCACTAGCTTTTAGCTCATCTAGCAAAATAACGTCGGCTTCACGAAGCAGTGTTAAATCAGCTTCATTAACATCGCCCATGATACGAATTGCAAGTCCTGGTCCAGGGAATGGATGACGATTTATCATAGCTTCAGGAAGTCCTAGTTCTAGCCCGATTTTACGAACCTCATCTTTAAAAAGTTCTCTTAATGGTTCTATCAGTTCAAAATCCATCCAATCTGGCAATCCACCAACATTATGATGAGATTTTATAACCTCAGATGGCCCATTTACGCTAATAGATTCGATAACGTCTGGATATAGAGTTCCTTGAGCTAAAAACTTGATGCCATCATGCTTCTTAGCCTCTTTTTCAAACTCCTCTATAAATGTGTGCCCGATTATCTTTCTTTTTTTCTCAGGGTCACTAACACCTGCGAGCTTGCTTAAAAAGCTCTCTCTTGCATCAACCACAACAAGAGGCACTTTAAGGTTTATTTTAAAAATCTCTTCAACTTGCTCTCTCTCACCTTTTCTAAGAAGTCCGTTATCTACAAAAACAGGTACTAGCTGATTTCCTATCGCTTCATAAAGCATAGCTGCTACAACTGAACTATCAACTCCGCCACTTAGTCCACATAAAACTTTTCCGCTGCCAACTCTTGCGCGGATACTTTTAATCTGCTCTTTTAAAAAGTGTTCCATCTTCCACTTCTCAGTAACGCCACAGATATTTCTTGCAAAGTTACGAAGCATCAAATATCCCTCTTCAGAGTG
>CAMBTK010000077.1 GCA_945870785.1 Sulfurimonas crateris | reverse complement strand
GTTCTCTCTGCAAGTTTGCGTACTTCATCAGCAACAACAGCAAAACCACGTCCATGCTCACCAGCACGAGCTGCTTCAATCGCAGCATTTAGAGCTAGAAGGTTTGTTTGGTCTGCTATATCTGAGATGATTTCAAGAACATTTTTAACTTGATTTGCTTCATGTGAGAGAGTTTGCATTCTATCGGAGAGTTCTACTTCAAGCTGAGCGCTTTGTGAAACTTTTTGACTAAGAGAGACTATCTCATCTCTTGCCATGTCAAGGTTTTCATTTGCTTTTAATATCTCTTTTTTACTCTCAATAGCATCACTAATTGCTTGTGAAATCTCATCTTTAATGTTTTGAGCTTTTTTAGTTGCCTCGTCTATGATAGTTACAGATTTCTCAACACTCTCTCCAACACCCATAGCCGTGGTTGATAGCTCGTGAGAGATAGAAGCGTTTTCGCTTGAGGATTGTTTGGAGTTTTGTATGATACTTCTTAGCCTATCTATGAGTTTGTTAAAATTTGATGCTATATCAGAGAGTTCTTTGGCAGATTTTTCATCGGCTTGAAGTGTGAGATTATTACTAGAGCAAATCTCCAGTATAGTTGCTTTGAGGGTATTTATAGGCTTTATGATATTTGAGTTTATCATAAAAATTGCAATTAGAAGGATGGTTATTAACACTAAAACAGAGTAAATAACGATAGTCAAACCTATACTGTTTGGCACATCTAGCACTTCATTTTCATTTATTTTAGAAACTATAGCCCATCGTATGCCGTTGCCTATCTCTATAAATGAGTATGAAGATAGAACTTGATTGTTGTTGTAGTCTGTAATTACTTTTGTATCTGTATTTCCATTTAGTGCATCTATGGAGGCTTGGGAGTTTATCATACCTGTTGAAGGATTTGCAAAAGATGCTTCCAAGGAGTGATTTTTAGGGTCTAAAAAGCTGTTGTTTCTCATAAGCTTGTCTTGCCCGATTAAAACATCCTCTTGAGTTGCTCCATAACCTTCTCTGTGGCTCGTGATAGAATCTATCTGTTTACTCTGTATCTTTAGCACAAGTACAGCTTGAAGCTCTGCTCTAATCATAATAGGAGTGGATAAAAACATAGCTGCACTCCCATCAACACTATAGTACTGCATATCAATAAAAGTTGATGATTTGTTCAATACAGCTTCTTTCCACGCTTTTGCTAAAGGGCTATCTTTAAGCTCAGAATACTTTAGGTTTGCTCCGTAGTCTGATTTTTTTGTAGCGCTATATACAACATGTCCTGTCTTTGCCAAAATCACATATAAGTCACTATACTCATACTCTTTTAGATATTTTTGAAAATACTCTTCATGTGGAATCCTCTGCTCTTTTGCAGATGGGTCATTTACTGCAAAAGGCTCACTCTCTTTTATCTCTAGCTCATCATATACACTCAGCATATCCCATGCTAAGTTTTGTAGATTTTCACTGTTTGTTAGTACTTCTATATCCTTTTTACATCTGCTAAAAAAGTTTTCGATATGATGTTTTTTTATATCTCTCATCGATGTTAGTTTTGCATAGCTTTGAGAGACAAGCGCGTCTTTACTTTTTGTTGTTGAGATGAGAGTAGTGATGAGTGTTAAAGCTATTAAAGATGAAAATATCAGTAGTAAAAGCTGACTTTTTATGCTTAATTTTTGCACTTGTTTCCTTTTTTAACTTGAGTTTTTAAATAACAGAGCTTATAGAGATGTGATTTTCTTCTTGTTTTGCAACTTTTTTTTGAAAAGAAAATATCTCATTTAAGATAGCTGTATCTCGTTTTTTTGATATATCTCTTACTAGGAGTATGGAAGCGCTTGTGCTAAGAAGAGGAAACTTTTTTTTATCTCCGTCTCTATTCGTGGACAATATAAAGCCATTTTCTTTATCCTCTTTTGAGTATAACTCTCTTGCATCATCACAAAACTTTTTGATAAGTTTGTCTATTTTACGTATATATTTTTCTTGCTCACTCTCTTTGCACTCAATAGCTATAAAAAAATCATCCCCGCCAATATGTGCCTTAAAAAAATCATGTGAGAGATTTTTTTTGAGAATATCAGCAAAAAGCTGTAGCGCTCTATCTCCATTTCTAAATCCGTAGGCATCATTAAAAGCTTTAAAATTATCTAAGTCAAAATAGCAAAGAATATAGAAATTTTTATTTGCGCTTACCTCATATAGATACTTCTCTATCATAGAGTTGCCTGGAAGTTTTGTAAGAGGATTTTGCTCTCTTGCATATATGAGATTTTGTTCGTTCATAATGGTTATGATGGCTCTAGCGGATAAAAATCCATGATATTTAGAATTTTTTGTAAGTATGATACCTATGGACTCTGGATTGTTTGAAAAGAGTTCTATTATTGTTGAGATATTGCAATTTATCTCTGTTGTACCGCAAGGTTCTATGAGGTATCTTAGTTTTGATTTTTTTATACTGTCGTTGGACATAAGGGATCTTCCATATGGTGAATATATAAGCTCTTTTATGGAGTGTTCTTGTAAGATACCAACGGGCTCATAGTTTGAATTGACGATAGGAACAGCTCTTGTATGTGGGTTTTTTTGAAAAAAATCAACTATACTACTCATATCCATATCCATTGTCAGAGGAGATTGCTTGTCAACAAACTGTTCCATACTACATTCTGGATTTGTTAATCTTTTATCATTTTTTACTAGATTAGTTATGTGTTGGTACTCTTTGCATATTTCATTAGTATCAAGTGTAGGAACTTGTACGAAATAACCTTGTACAAAGTGGCATCCTAAATCTTTACAGATGAAAAATTCCTCTTTGCTCTCAACCCCCTCAGCTATAACTTTTATGCCAAGTTGTATTGCTAAGTGGGTTATACATCTAGCTATAAGCTTTTTTTTCATATCGTTTTGTATGTTGTTTAGGAAAAATCTATCTATTTTAATAACATCTGGAGTTATGTCATATAGCAGTTTGTACCCTGAATAGCCAACACCAAAATCATCTATGGCGATACAAAATTTTTCATTTTTATAGTGAGATAGTAACTCCTGAATTCCGTTTGAACTTGATACTTCAAATCTCTCTGATATCTCAAAGCATATATTGTTTTTATTGATATTGTGACTATCAAGAATTTTGCTTGTGTTTCCTTGTTTGTAATTTGGCATTTCAAGAAGTCTGTTATCCAGATTATAAAAAAGCTTTATATTTTCATAATCTTTTATCATCATATATTTTTTGAATGCTTTTTTTCTGAGTTTTAAATCAAAAGAGTAAAGAAGATTATCTTTATAAACTTCATCGAAAAGTTCAAAGATAGAGGTAAATCCAGCCTCTTTATAATTTCTAAGAAGTGCTTCAACAGCAAAAATCTTCCCAGTATGTATATTTAAAATAGGCTGAAAGGCAAAGTCTAAGATTTTAAGATTTTGTATCCATTTTTTTGGCAGATTGTTTTTCATGCCAAAATGTTAGAGCAAGATTATTTCAGATAGATTACAAAACTCTTAGATATTTTAGCGTTACTAAATTTTGCAAAGATTTTATATTTCATGCTAATTACTTTTTCTAAATCATCCGCTAAAGAAAATATAGATATGATATTTTTTTACTAATTAGAAAAATATCAGGGATAAAATTAATGAACATAGAAGATTTTAATGAGGGTTTACTAGGATTCTTGGACGCTTCGCCGACTCCTTTTCATGCAACGCAAAATATGGCTGGGATGTTTGAGAATGCTGGGTTTACAAGGCTTTATGAGACGCAAAAGTGGAATTTAAAGCAAGGCGAGAAGTACTATTTGACTAGAAATGACTCTTCTATCATCGCTTTTACATACCCTAAGAGTAAAAACTATGTGATGGTTGGTGCGCATACTGATTCGCCAAATCTGAAGCTAAAGCCAAATCCTGTTATAAAAGAGCATGGGGTGGTAAAGTTTGGGGTTGAGCCTTATGGCGGTGTATTGTTGGGCACTTGGTTTGATAGAGACCTCTCTTTGGCTGGGCGTATCTCTTATCTTGATTCACAAAATATGATAAAAGATTCTCTTGTAGATGCTAAAAAATCTATTGCAATTATCCCATCTCTTGCGATTCATCTTGATCGTGAAGTAAATGAGAAGAAGAGCGTAAATGCACAAACTGATATCTGCCCGATACTCTCAACTAGCAAAGAGTTTAATTTTGAGAATTTTTTAAAAGAGCTTTTAGTGAGTGGCGGTGCAGAGGATATAAAAGAGATATACGCAAATGAGCTTAGCTTTTATGATACTCAAAATGCCTCTTTTGTTGGGCTTGAGAGTGAGTTTATAGCAAGTGCTAGGCTGGATAATCTTCTTAGCTGTTATGTTGGAATGTTGTCTATTTGCAGTGTTGATGCTCTCTCTGCCATGCTTTTTATCGCAAGTGATCATGAAGAGGTTGGAAGCGAGTCGGCGAGTGGGGCAGGTGGGAGCTTTTTAGAGAGTACGCTAAAGCGGATGTTTGGCGATTTTGAAGAGTACACGCAGATGGTTCGCTCCTCAATACTTATTAGTGCAGACAATGCTCATGCTGTGCATCCAAACTTTGCGAGTAAACATGATGCAAATCATGCACCGCTGATAAATGGGGGAGTTGTTATAAAAGTAAATGCAAATCAGAGATATGCTTCAAACTCTAAGACGATTTCAAGATTTATGAATGTTGCCTCATCTTTAGGTGAGCCTATGCAAAACTTCGTAACTAGAAGCGATATGGGATGTGGCTCTACCATAGGACCAATAACCGCTTCAAGAATTGGAATTGACACGATAGATATAGGGCTTCCAACTTACGCTATGCA
>CAMBTK010000076.1 GCA_945870785.1 Sulfurimonas crateris | reverse complement strand
CGATTGCAAATGCTGCAACTGGTGACAAATCAAAAGTATACACACAATCTGTTTTTCAAGATGGTGCAGTAGTTGGTGGACGTGATACAGATGCGATGAGAGTTGCAGCTAGTTACAAATTTGACTTATTAAAACTTACTGCTTCACTTCAAAGTGTAGAGATGGGTTCCGCTGCTGTTACTAAGCAAGAAAAAGGAACAGAATTTGACTTAATTGCAACTGCAAAAATAGCTCAATATGTAGATTTAACTGGGATGTATATTCATCAAGATGTAGACAACAGACAAGCAACAGGCAAAGTAGTTGATGCTATCCGCTTAATTGCTTCTGTTAAGTTTTAAATATAGTATGCAAAAACTCTAAAATTCTCTCCTACAAGTCTCAAAGAGTTAGAGCATATATATTTTTATTAATATAAAAGACCTTTATCTGGGTGAACTTCATCGCCCATGATAACAGCTTTATCATCGTTTACACTACTCTCTGCGCTTAATGTTGCTGCCATGCTAAGCATTAAAAGCAGAGTTGAAATAACTATTTTCATAAAAATTTCCTTTTTTTAAAATTTAATTTTTGTAAATTTAATTATCAAATAGTGATAAACAAAATACAAATGTGATAAAATAATAACAAAATTATCTATACTTTTTACAAATTTCTTACATTAATAATAAAAACTTATCTAAATGCTTCAAAAAGTAACAATTTAATCACAATATTGTATCAACTGCCATAGATGGTCTCCATCTACTCATATCTCCATATACTTGAGAATCTATATTTAACTTTGATTCTGGATACTGTGCTTGAAATAGCAAGAAGAACTCTTTTATCGGCTCTGTTAAACCATAATACAAGAGATAGTTTTTTATACCGCTCTCTACTATTTTTTGATCTCCTTCACCATTCATTATGTTTTTTATTTGTGCTAAATGTAAAATAGAAAAGACCGTTGCGATAGAGCTATTTTTACTTCTTATTTTTATATACTTATCTAAGATTTTTTTCATTGCATCTATATCTGTCTCTTGTGCAAATAAACTGGCTTTAATAAAATCATCATCCCATTGCTGTTGAAGCTTTTTTCCATCTTCAGTATCTTGCAATGAAGGAGATATATCTAAGATAGCATAAGATAAGAGATCATTGTGAGTCTCAATCGCGTTAAAAAATTTGTGTCTATTTTCTATCTCTGTTATAATTTGCTTTACTTCATCTTTAAAGTCATCAAAATCTAACAAAATACGAAAGACTTTTATAGCTGCATGGGTATCGCCATTGTTAAGGAGTGTTTGAGCTCTCATATATAGAGAATCAGAGTATTTAATTAAAGCGTTATACTCTGGAAAGTCTTTTAAAAATGGGTTTTGTTTTATTAGCTCAAAAGAGACTTTAAACTCTTTTTGACTGATTGCAGTTCTAAATCTTTTATACACACGCATATTTAAAACAAGTTCTTGAATAAGTATAGTTTTTTCACTTATACCTCTGTATGGCAAGAAAATTTCTTGTGCCATATGGCTTAATTTTGTATCAAGAAGATATTTTTTTGCAAGAATCAATGTCTTTTCCCACTGCAATTCCATCTCTTTATAAACTTTCGTCTCTTTATATATAGGATGTTGATTTGCCAATGCATAAGCAAGAGCAAGTTTGTTCTGTTTAATAAGTATTAAAAACTTATCATATTCTGAATACTCTTCAATAAGTTTTTGTGCAAATTGACGTTTTGAAGGGATAGAATTAAAGCTCTCAAACAACTTTATTGCACTTGCTTTATCACTGTTTTGAAGAAACTCTTTTGCATTTTTTATAGTTTTAGCCCATAAAGCATCAAAAGCTATTGATACTTTTGTATATTTTAATAGAGGATTTTTTTCTATATAAGAGAGCATAGCACTATATCTTTTCTCTTTAATAATCTCTATAAATTCATCTTCACCTTGAAAAATGTTATAAACAAGAAGCTCTCCATCTTCTGTTGCTACAACTAATTCATTTGTAGTTTCATTGAAGGCAAGAGCACTCACTAAACGATCAAATTTTATATATCTTCTTGAAATAAGCTTATATTTATTTATATCATACACTAAAATATAACCAAGTCTTGTGCCAAAAAAAATAAAATTATTGTTATATCCTGTGGTAACGCTTGTAATATCATCATGTATATCAGGAAACTTTCCAACGGCCTTTAGAGTATTGACATCCCAGACATAGGCACTATATTTTTTATCAATACTAAAGAGTCTGTTGTTATCTAAAAAATGCACTTTAACTACTGGTGCAGAGTGAACTTTTATCTTCCCTTTTGGTAGCTTCGTTGCTAAATTAAAAATAGAGATATTTTTATCATAACTTCCAGTTGCTACTAAATTGCCATCACTGCTAAATGCTATATCTAAGACAATATCGAGATGTCTTGGAAGAGTCAAAGCCAATTGTCCAGTTTTGATATCTACGCCAAATATACCTCCATCATCTCCACAAGAGAACATATATTTATCTTGTGGGTCTATACCAACACATGAAATATCCCCTTGATGTCTATCCAGTGACGCTACTACTTTTTTGTGTTTAATATCATAGAGTCTTGCCTCTTTTGCATCTTGAGTTATTGAAGCTAAATAGGTAGCAGTTGAACTTAGAGAGACAACCTCTGTGGAGTATCTGTGATGTAAGACAAGCATCTTACACTCATCTTTAAGTGTTAAATTATTTGTATCAAAATACCTTATTGTAGTAGCAGTGTCTATGCTAACAACTGTTTTTGAATCTAAAAATTTTAGGTATATTACAGCTTCTTCAAAACTACTTTTTTTAACTGGCACCATACTTTTTTACTCTCTTATGTAATTTTCTTCTTTTAACACTCTATATATCTGCTGTTGATGCTCTTCACCCTTAGTTTCAACATGAACCATAACATTTGCATCTCCATAATCCAAAGAGATAGAAGTCCTGTCATAGGCGATATGAACGATATTTGCATTTAATTCTTGGAGTATCTGTGTAAAGCGCATAAGTGAGCCTGGTTTATCTACAAGTGTAACGGTTAGCTTCATCTTTCTGCCAGACTTTAGAAGTCCTTTTTCTATGATAACAGAGAGAAGTGTCACGTCCATATTTCCACCGCTTAGGACGATAGCTACTTTCTTTTCCTTTAAATGAGAGAGTTTTCCATGTAAAAGTGCTGCAACTCCAACAGCTCCAGCACCCTCAACTACAAGTTTTTGTTTCTCAAGTAAAAATAAAATAGCACTTGCAATCTCTTCATCATCAACGCTGATATATCTATCAACACTCTCTAGCATGTAGGCTAAAGTGATAGCAGAAGTATCACGAACAGCTATACCATCGGCGATAGTTCTTACACTAAGGCTATCTATTGGTGATTTTAAATCATAAGAGTTCTTAAGAGCAGGTGCGCCCTTCGCACTTACTGCAATTACCTCGATATTAGGGTTTACACTCTTAATCGCACATGCCATTCCAGATATAAGTCCGCCACCACCCGCTGGTATCACAATAGCATCAAGGTCTTGGCACTTATCTAAAATATCAAGAGCTAAAGTACCCTGCCCTGCAATAACCTCTTCATCTTCAAATGGATGAACAAAAGTGAGTGAGTTTTTCTTTGCATATTCTAGTGCATGAGCATATGCTTCATCATAATTTGCACCATGCAAGATAACTTCTGCGCCATAATTTTTAACACCATTTACCTTTGTAAGAGGCGTTGCTTCTGGCATAATGATAACTGCTTTTATCTCAAATATTGAAGCTGAGAGTGCGACTCCTTGAGCATGATTTCCTGCACTTGCGGCAATTACTCCACATGCTCTTTGAGCGTCACTTAGAGTTGCTATCTTGTTGTATGCACCTCTAATTTTAAAGGCACCAGTGACTTGGAGATTCTCTTTTTTGAGATAGACTTCACATCCGCTCTCTTTACTAAGATGCGGTGCATAAGAGAGCGGAGTATCCACAACAACGCCTTTTATGCGCTCTCTTGCTTCATAGATTTTTTTTACATCAAACAAAAAGAACTCCTAACTAAGAGCGCGATGTTCTACCATCGTACACATATTTTGTACAACTCTCATTCCATGCTCTTTTGCTTTTGCGGCAGCTTCATTATTTACTATCTCTTTTTGTGCCCAAAATATTTTAACATCACCGCGAGTTATGCAGTCATTCGCAACATTATCAAGCTCTTTTGGTTTTCTAAAAATATCTACCATATCAACTTCAAACGGAACTTCTAAAAGTGAACGATAAACCTTCTCGCCCAAAATAGTCTCCTCTTTTGGATAGATAGGAACTATCTTAAAGCCATGCTCTTGAAGGTATTTTGCAACTCTGTTACTCGCCTTGCTCTCATCTGGAGAGAGCCCTATAACAGCTATAGTTTTAGTCATCTTAAAAATTTCTTGTATTTCATCTTTATTTGAATTTATTGTCGGGAATTCGCACTCCATGGTAAAACCTTTTTACTTTATTTAGGGCGATTATAGCGAAAAAGAGCTTATCAGATATAACTAAGATAGAAATGATTTGCTATCCAAAATAGATTCTAAGCCATCCAAGAACAATGATAGGACCTATTAAGTGCAATGACAAGTAGCGAAACAGCAAATGCGCAAATAGCCTCACTGGCCCATAATGTATGCCCTATTTTTTATTAATCTCTTTTACTATCTCTGTGATTCTCTGAATTCTATTCTCATCATTTGGGTGTGTTGAGAGAAACTCTGGCTTTAGAGCACCTTTGGCTTGTTTCATGTTTTGCCAAAAAATGATTGCTTCATTTATGTTGTACCCTGCTTTTTTCATTAAGTGAATCCCTATTTCATCGGCTTCATACTCATGACTTCTGCTGTAAGGAAGCATTATGCCTAG
>CAMBTK010000075.1 GCA_945870785.1 Sulfurimonas crateris | reverse complement strand
TCTGCAAATGCTGTTACGATAATGATGTTCATATTTTCATCAATTTCTCTAGCTCTCTTTGCAACTTCGAGTCCGTGCATCTGAGGTAGACGCATATCTATGATAGAAACTGCAACCTTCTCTCCTCGTTCATAAGAGTCGCCAAGTGCCTTTAAATACTCTTTTGGAGTCTCAAAAGTATGCAAATCAAACTCATTTTTTATCTCATCTTTTGATTCAAGAGAGTCGAAAAAATTCTTTGCCTTACTCTCTTTAGGCTTTAATATATTTCTATAAAATTCGAGTATATGTATCTCATCATCAAGAGCAAATATCTTAAAGTTGCTCATTTGTAGGTATCTCCATTATTAAAGTTGCTCCATTTTCATTTTCATTATTTACTATACTTATGGTTCCGCCTATGCTGTTTAAAAAATTATTTAGTGTATGAAGTCCAAAACCATTACCGCCCTTTTTAGTTGTATATCCAAAACTAAATATCTTATTTATTTCATCTATTTTAACTCCGCAGCCACTGTCTTTAACTCTCAAAAGTACCATATTTTTCTCTATTTTTATAGTTATGTCTATGGTACCTCTCTCTTTGGTCAAAGATATAGACTCTATAGCATTTTTGATAACATTTTCAACTCCGCTTTGAAGCCTGTATTTCATCATTTGCAGTACCACTTCATCATATTCATGAAATCTTATTGCTATATTAAATCTAAGAGATTCCAAATGATAATCTTCTATAAGTTCGCCAACCATTTTATTTAGTGAAAAACTATATATGTAACTTTCGCTATCATCACTGTTTGCAAGTCTGTTTTGCTGGTCTCTAATCATATCTGAAGCATGGTTTTTAACTCTCTCTATACCACAAGATGCATCAAGTATCTGAGAAGTTATATCCTCACTTAATGCCTCTTTAAACTCTTCTAAGAAAACCTCAATTGAGACTTTTTCATTGCTGTTTGCATTAGAGTTTTGTACCATCTCTATGACCTTGTTAAACCCAAGCTCACTCTTTTGCAAAGACAACGCACTGCTATTTAATATAAAAAGTTTTGAATCAAGAACAGCCAAAGAGTTTCCAACATTGTGCAAATATCCTCCAGCACTCTCTAAAAGTCCCTCTCTATAAGCTGATATAGCCTCTTTTTCTTTCATTTTCTCACGCATTTGAGACTCTATATAGGCATTTGTTCTATCATCTAGTTCACTGCTAAGAGTGTTGAAGTTTTGTACTAGTTTATAAATCTCTTCTATATTGCCTGATTCCATTAGTTTAGTATTTTGCTTACTTCCAAGATTGCTAGTAAGGATAGATAACTCGTTTATTGGCTCTGCTATATATTCTGAAATAGCGTTAGATTTTCTCATAAGATACATAAAAAAGATAAGATAAAAAAATATCATAAGAGCGATAACTACATAACCTATAATCTGTGCTTGAGATTTAAACTCTATAATTGGTCTATATATAATAGATTCATCCACAACTATCATCAAACGCCAAGATGTCTGAGGAATGCTTTTTTGAGAGATGATATAGTTAGCACCTTTTATAGTAAATGTCTCTATCGGAGTTGCTTTTTGAAAAAATATTTCCATCTCTTTTGAGTTTTTAAGAAGATTGAACTCTTTTGGTTTCTCTATAGTTGTAGATATAGTGTTTGTATATTTATGCCCTTTTAGCTCTTTTATGGAAAAAAGCTCTTCAATACGCTTTGGCATAGCTAAAATAGTTCCATCTTTATCTATCAAAAATGCGCTACCACTCCATGGTATATCAAGTGAGAGAACATTTTTTATAAGCGACTCTATTGTAACATCTACTCCGCTTACACCTTCTAAAAAATCGCCTCTGTATATTGGTGCAATAAGTGATATCATCCACCCCTGCCCCGCTGGATCAAGATATGCAGTTGTCCAGACATCGTCTCTTTGCGGATTATAATTTGCATCTGCTAAATAGTAAAAATTGTAAGTTGTAGCATCAAGCTCTGCGCCATATTGAGCTGCAGCATCACTCATAAATGGGTAGAGTCTGTTTAATTTGTCATAAGTATTTATGTATGCTTGTGTAATAATTGGATTTGTATCCACTATAGACTTCATAAGAGGGTCTATCGCCTCACTGCACTCTATCTTTCTCATATTTTTTGGTGTTGCTTCAAAATCTTTTGGTGCATATATGGATGAGCCTCCATTATCTACTAACTTATAAAATGCACCATTTTTATGTCTGCCAAACTCTGCTTTAGCGTTTGGGTTACTACACTCATTTGAAATAAAAAATCTCTCATGGTCTCGTTTTAATATAGCCATATCTCTTTTGACTTCACTAAAGAGCATATCTATATTTCCAGCCTCTCTACTGGCTATTTCACCAAGTGAGAATTTTGCTTCGCTAAGAAGTATATCTTGAGATTTTTGAGATATAAAAAAAGTTACTCCAAAGTATAAAAGAAGAAGCACAAGTTCTATGGCAAACACAGGAACAAGTGCGCTCGATAAATAGCTTTTATGGATAAGTGACTTTAGAGAGATGTTTTTTTGCATATAAGCTCATCGGCAATATTTTTTAATACTTTTTTACTTTTTTTAAAAAGTATAAGAAGTATAACTAGCCAATGTCGCAGTTATGTCGCTGTTTTGTCTTTTGTTTAAAGCTATATCTTGATGCGGTAACCTATTGAGTGAACATTCTCTACTAACTCATTTGAGAGTTTTTTTCTAAGCTTGTAGACAATTTTGCGAACATTATGAAGTTCTACATCAGCTCCGTTAAAATATAGATGATTTATGATTTCTATATTTGATATAGCGCTGTTAGTCTTGGATAGGAGCAACTCTAAAATAAGCCTCTCATAAATTGATAATTTTATGGATTTTTCATCTATAAAGAGCTCCCTCTCGTTTTTATAGTAGTAAATATTACTTCGCATAACTATCTTGTTTGAGAAGTCCTTTTTGCTATAAACACTCTTGCATACCAAAAGAAGCTCATTAAACAGATGTTTAAGCGAAATCGGCTTTTCCAAAAAGCGTCTTATATCAAGATTTATAAGTTCAATTAGATATTCAGAGTCTTGATATGCTGAAAATATAAAAATAATCTGCTCCTTATCCATCCCTCTTATATGCTTTGTCATCTCCACACCATTCATATTTGGCATAGCTATATCACTTAGGATAATCTCATATTTGTCATCTTTTGAAACTTTATCATTATAAAGTTTTAACCCCTCGACTCCATCTGAAGCCACTTCTACATCTTTAAAAAGAGGTGTAAAAATCTTCTTCAGACTCTGCTGTAAAACTAAATAATCTTCAACAATGAGTACGCTAAACTCTTTTGTATATTTTCTTAACTCCACAACTTGCTCTTTAAACTCGTAAAGGTCTATCTCTGGCGAATATATATCTTCATTCATACTAAAACTTTTTTGGTGTAATTGAAGGTTCGTCAATATAAAAACCTTGAGAAAAATCAACTCCCAAATTTTTTACAACATCCATAATAACGCTCGAGTGTACATACTCTGCAACAGTCTCAATACCCAATTTTTTTGCAAAAGATACGATAGTTTCTACAACTGTAAATGCATTTTTATCTACATCTATATTTTGAATTAGACTACCATCTATTTTTATAATATCAACATTGACTCTTGTAAGATAGCTAAAGTTTGAGTAACCGCTTCCAAAGTCGTCTATTGCCACTTTAGCGCCATATCTTTTTACTTCAGATATAAAACGGTCAACCTTTTTATAATCCTCTATTGCATCAGATTCAAGAAGCTCAAAAATAACTCTGTGTGAAGCTTTTGAGTGCTTTAGTTTTTCTATTATAAAATTAAAAATTTCACTGCACATAATATCTTCGATAGAGAGATTTATGCTAAATTCATACTCACTATCTTCAAATGCAGCAAATGACTTATCTATAATTGTTTTTGTAACAATGTTGTAAACTTTTATCTTTTTTGAAATAGGTATAAAAAGATTTGGAGAGAGTATTTTGTCATTTTTGTCAATTAACCTTGCTAAACACTCATACTTTTTTATCTCAAATGTTTTAGAATCAACAATAGTTTGAAAATATGGGATAATTCTTAGGTTTCCGACCGCTTCTCTGACAACAACTGAAAGCTTTAGATTTCTCTCATAGATATTTTCAAAGTTCATTCTATCTTCATAAATCCAAAACTTAACGCCCTTCTCTTTTGCATATTTTAGAGCCATAGATACATTTGAGAATATATTTTTATTATCTTTGTTGATAGAAGAAGCGAGAGTAAAATCAACATAAATCTCTATATCCTGATAAAAAACAACTATATTTCTGATTCTTGCATAGAGGTCTTCTAAAAAATCTTTAAGCTCATAAAAACCTATCTCTTTATCAATTATAAAAGCAAATTCATCTCCTGATAATTTATATATATGATGCTCGGAGATAGTTTCTTGAAGGTATTTTCCAACCTGCTCTATCACAAAATCACCTACAACATAGCCGTAAAAATTATTTATAGTCTGAAAATTGTCTATGTTGAAAACAACAAGCGCGAAATCTTTATAATCTTGTAAATCACTTCTTAATCTATACAAGTTTGGAAGGTTTGTAAGATGGTCTGTAAAGTATCTGCTAAGAAGTTTGTTTCTATATTCGCCTATACTCAAATCTTTTTTTGCTACTTGAAGATATAGCTCTTTTAGTATCTCGCTCTCGATATTTTCTTCGTCTATCTCTCTTGTAATAGAGTAAAATGTAAGATCTGTTCTTAGTTTGTCATCATGTTTAAGGAGTACTATTTTGGTATCTGAGAACATTTTTTGTAGTTCACTCTTTAGGGTTTGAACTAAAACAGTATTGTGCATAAATGAAGCTATTTGTATAAGAAGCCTATCTTTTTTTAAACCTCTTACATTTTCTAAAACTCCATCTATTTCTCTTGAAGAAGTTAACACAAAATTTTCAACCGCTAAGGCGCTGTTCTTGATATCCAAAATTATTTCCAAAATATAAATTTGCACAATTCTATCTTAAAAATATAAAGTAGATTTTAACCACACTTTAAATATACTCCCATTATCAACATTCGATAAAAAAAGGGTATTATTGAAATCTTTTCAGAATTTACTTCTTTTAGAAAATCTATACAGGCTAAGAGCATTGGGGTTTGAGTATATAGACCCATTTTCTATAAATCAAAAAACACAAAATGAAAAACCAAAAACCATTAATGCCCTTGCTAAAAATATCTCAACATGTTACTTGTGTGATTTGAGCAAATCAAGAACACAAAGCATGAGCGGCTATGGAAATCCAAATGCTGACATTATGATAATAGACTACGCTGTCTCTCTTAGTGAAGATAGTTCAAACTCCTATTATACTGGAAGAAGTGGTGAGATATTAAAAAATATGATAGAGAATGTTTTAGAGCTAAAAGTAGAAGATGTCTACTTTACACATGCCATAAAATGTAAACCACTAAACTCAAAAACACCTTCTGATTCTGAGTGGGATTCATGCAAAAACCACCTTTTTTCACAAATAGAGTTTATAAATCCAAAAGTAGTTGTAACTTTAGGTAAAGATGCTTATGCTAAAGTTACATCAGAAAATGACAATTTTCAAAGTGTAAGAGGTCATGTTATAGACTTTAAAAACTATAAACTTGTCCCAATACACCACCCAAATCATCTACTAAGAAACCCTGATGATAAAAAAATTGCATTTAATGATTTAAAAACTATAAAGAGTTG
>CAMBTK010000074.1 GCA_945870785.1 Sulfurimonas crateris | reverse complement strand
TTGATGCTGAGAATTTTTTTAGAACTTACAAAAAAGAGTCATATAAATTTCAAACAAATCTGGATTTCTTCAAACCCCCTATCGCTTAGCACTTCAATCCAACCATAACCTACAACAAATTTTTATTTTATAAAGGATGATTATGTTTAAATACATAAGCACATCTCTACTCTTGTGTACCTTTTTGAGTGCCGAGAGTTTTGATATATTTTTACAAAAAGCTATAGATAGAAGTGCATATTTATATGCTCATTCACTTGAGATAAAAGAGAGCGAAATAGAAGCTGACATATCTTTAAAGTATGAGAACCCAACGTTGGAACTCACCCACTCATCATTTAAACCTACAAACAATAAAGCAGATGACGGATATATCTTAAATCTATCCCAGCCAGTTCGTTTATGGGGCATAAAAGATGATACAAAAGCTCTAAATAGCGCAAACATTAAAACAAAAAATGCCTCTTTTAGCCAAAAAAAGGCTGAATTTATCCGCAACATATCTCTAAAATATACAATCTACTCTGAGCAAAAGAGAGTCCTAGAACTTGCCAAAGAGGAGATAGCCATTGCAAAGAAAATATATGAAATATCTGCTCTAAGATTTCAAAACGGAGCAATCTCAAAAGGAGTAGAGCTTCAAGCACTACTTGATTATGAAAAGAGCCAAAACTCAAAAGAGTTTGCCCACATAAACACTATTTCATCATATTATGACCTCCTTGGCACAGCAGATGCAAAAGAGGAGACAGAGCTTGATGATGGCTATGACTTCACTCTAAAGAGAGCTATACATGAGAGTAAAAACCCTTCTATTGAGCTACTGAGTGCACAAAAAGATAGCGCTCTTATGGAAGCAAAAGTAAATTCACATGCAATAAAAAGTATCGATATCTTTGGGGAGTTTGAGAGTGAGCCAGAGCAAGATATCTTTAGATTTGGAGTAAATATCCCTCTTGCTATATTTAACGATAACAAAGAAGAGGCAAAATTATCAACTCTTAGAGCCTCAAAGTTTGATAGCTTAAGCAAGAATGAGAAAAATATCACAAGCATGGAGTTAAAAAAACTCTACAAAGAGAGGGATGCTCTGCTTAAGTTAAAGGCGAGTTGCGCAAGAACTCTGCAAACAGAGGTTGAACTTTTGGCAATGTATGAGGATGGATATAAGATTTCAAGTATAAATCTAATCGAACTTCAAGAGATAAAGAACAAAATGTTGCAGAGCAAAAGAGCGCTCATAGAGATAGGTACTGCATTAAATAAAAATGCCATAAATACAAACTATATAAAAGGAGTTTACAATGAATAAAATATATCTACTTACACTATTATGCTCCGTATCGCTCTTTGGTATAGAGCTACCTAGCGAAGTTGCACAACTTAGAGTATTTTCTAAAAGTGTAAAACTAAACTCAAAAGTTATTCAGCTCTCAAATGCCCAGCAATCAATCACTTCACTTCTAAGTGGGCATTTAGAGCGTTACTTTGTAGAGCCAAACCAAAAGATAAAAACTGGAGATAAAATTGCACTTATTGAGTCAATAGAGCTCTCAAATATCACATCAAAATATCTCTCACTTAAAAAACAGCTTCTCTCTTTGGATAAAAACCAAAAAGCTAGTAAGTTGCTCTATGAGAAAGGTATGCTCTCTATGCAGGATGCAAACAGACAAACGATAGAGTTTGATATCGTCTCATCGGAGATAGATGGATTGAAATCACAACTAAATACCCTTGGAATAAATCCAAACAAGTTAGTTGAGCCAACGGGGAATTTTATCATCTATGCTCACAGCGCTGGGCGTGTTGCTGCTCTTTTGGAGCCACTGCACAAGGTTATAAAAGAGGATGAGCCACTTGTCTCCATAGTAAAAGAACAAGCCTTTTATATAAAGTCGTATCTGCCTCTTGAGTATGCACAAAGTGTAAAAGTTACTCAAAAGATAAGCCTAGAGCATAATAAAAAGATAGTTACAACCCATATAACTCAGATACTTCCCGAGCTAGACGAGCAGAGCCAGAGAGTTATCTTGCTCTCAAGCATTGATGAGATGGTTGACTCTCTGTTTGTTGGAAGTTATCTAGCCTCTACTCTCTATTTTGATGAGGCGAAAAAGTATGTCGGCGTAAAAAAATCAGCTCTATCTTTTTTCAACAATGAGTGGGTTGTATTTATGCACAAAAAAGAAAATGATGCTCACGAAAGTCATGACGAACATAAAGATGAGGATGAGCATGAAGATAGTTTTGAAGCTCGTGTTGTAAAAATCATAACTCAAGATGATGAGTATGTAGCGGTAGAGGGCTTAAATGAAGGCGAAGAGTATGTTAGTGACAAAAGCTACTATGCTAAATCTATGATGCTAAAATCATCTCTTGATGAACATGGACACTAGGTGATATGGATGCTAAACAAACTCATTGACATTTCACTTAAATACAGACTTTTAGTCGTTCTCTTATTTGTAGCAATTAGCCTATTTGGTTTTAAAGCTTACAAAGAGATTCCAATTGATGCATTTCCAGATATAACTCCTAAGCAGGTTGTTATCTACACAGAGAGTGCTGGAGCATCTGCACAAGATATAGAAAAACTCATAACTTACCCAATAGAATCTGCACTATCTGGCATGGCTGGGGTAAAGATGATAAGTTCAAACTCATTTTTTGGACTATCGTATGTATCTGTTTTTTTTGAAGATGATTTAGATATATATTTTTTACGTCAGCTTGTAAATGAGAGATTAAGCAGTGTGGATATACCGATTGGCTGGGGTAAACCAGTGATTGGCCCAAACACGACAGGTCTTGGTCAGGTCTTTTGGTACAGATTAAAAGATATGGACAACAAGCTCTCTTTAAAAGAGTTAAGAGAGTTACAAGAGTATGTTGTCTCCCCAATGCTAAAGAGCCTTAGCGGTGTAGAAGAGGTTGTTGGATGGGGCGGTTATCAAAAACAGTACAATGTTTTAGTAGATACAAAAAAGCTCCAAAACGTTGGCATTACCTATGATGATATAGTAAGCACTCTGCAAAAAAGTAATCTCTCCGCTGGTGGACAGTATCTTGAGTTCAACCGTGAGCAGTATCAAATCCGTGGCGCAGGGCTCTACAATACCCTCGATGATATACGAAACAGCGTTATAAAATTTGAATCTGGACAATCCATAACAATACAAGACGTAGCAACAGTGCAAGAGGACTCTGCTCCTAGATTCGGGGCGGTGAGCATTGATGGTAAAGAGGCAGTTATGGGTATGGTTTTGCAAAGAAGCGCAACAAATGCCGCAAATGTAGTAAAACTAATCAAAGAGAAGATTCCAACCATAAACTCCGCTCTGCCTCAAGGAGTCACTATCGAGACTATTTATGATAGAACAGAGATAACACATAAAGCATTAAAAACGATGAGTGATGCCCTAATATACGGCATCATACTCGTTGCGCTTATACTATTTTTGTTTCTATTTGAGCTACGTTCGGCATTTATAGTTATCCTATCTCTTCCGCTCTCTTTGTTTATCGCTTTTTTACTTATGCAATACTATGACTTAAGTGCAAATCTTATGAGCCTGAGTGGTCTTGCTATCGCTGTTGGGATGATTGTTGATGGCACTATTGTTATAGTTGAGAACAGTTTTAGAAAGCTTCATGACGAGAGTGATATGCCAAAACTTCAGCTTATATCAGAATCTACAAAAGAGGTTGCAAAACCTGTAACTTTTGCTATTTTGATTATCGCTGCTGTTTTTATTCCTCTTCTTTTACTTGATGGCTTAGCTGGAAAATTATATACACCGATGGCTTTAAACATACTCTTTGTTATGCTTGGCTCATTGATTGTTGCCCTCTTTTTAGTTCCTACTTTAAGTATTTTACTTCTTAAGGCATCAAAAAATAGAGAAAATAGTTTTATGAGAGGCATCAAAAAAGGATACACGCCTCTTTTAGAATTCTCTCTAAAACACTCAAAAAAGATGTTTGTTGGAGTATCTGTACTCTTCATCATACTAAGCTATATACTAAGTGCTCAAGGAAGAGAGTTTATGCCTGAGCTAAATGAAGAGTCTATCATGTATAGAGTCATCGCCATTCCAGGAACTGGGCTTGAACAATCCCTCCACAGTGCTAGTGAGATAGAAAAACATATACTAAAAAACTACCCAAATGAAGTAACATCAGTTCTCTCGATGATAGGAAGAAGCGAAAAAGGAGAGACTGCTCAAGCAAACTATATGGAGATTTTATTGACTCTAAAAGGCGAGATAAAAGATTTACCAAATCTAACTCTTAAAATGAACAAAGATTTAAAAGAGCATTTTGAGTATCTCCAATTTATACCGACACAGCCAATTGCTATGCGTATAGAAGAGCTTTTAGAGGGGGTAAAAGCTGAGTTAGCCATCAAAATTTATGGAGAAAATCAAAGCATCTTAGAGTCAATCGCACAAGATATTCAGAGCAAACTTCAAGGAGTTGATGGACTAAAAGAGATGGAAGTTGAGACTCAACTAGGTCAAGCTCAAATAAAGATAGAACCAAACTATCTCGCTCTTGCACGTTATGGCATAAGTGTAGATGAAGTTATGCGCATAATCAGAAACGGGATAGGTGAAGAGAGCGTAACTGAAATGATTGAGGGTGTTAGACGTTTTGGCATCGTCCCTAAAATAAAAGATGCAAAAAAAGATATAGAGTCTCTAAAAAATATCACTATTCGCTCATCAAACGGTGCGTTGGTAACCCTATCGCAAATATGTGACATAACTATATCTCATGGGGCATCATTTATAAAGCGTGAAAACCTCAGTCGTTATATGGTTATATCTATGGAAGTTGAGGGCAGAGATGTTGCCTCTTTTGTAAAAGAAGCAGATGAGATTTTAAAAAATAGTCTAACCATTCCAAATGGCTATTATACGGCTTGGGCTGGAGATTTTAAAAATATGAAAGAGTCAGAGCAGAGGTTGATGCTCATCATCCCGATAACTCTACTATTAGTAATACTGCTTCTTTATAGTGCCTTTAACTCCATCTCAAAAGCGATGTTAATCCTTTTAAATGTTCCATTTGGATTTATAGGAGGTATTATCGCACTGCTACTGAGCGGGATTTATCTATCAGTATCAGCGATTGTTGGATTTTTGGCAATTTTTGCCATTGCTATTTTAAATGGGATAGTTCTAGTTAGCTTTATCGATGAGTTAAGAGAAAAGTTTCCACATGTGGATTTAAAGATAGTTCTAAAAGATGCAACCCTGTTGAGACTGCGTCCAGTACTGATGACTGCTTTTACCACACTCTTTGGCATCTTGCCACTGTTATATGCAACTGGTGTAGGAAGCGAGATACAGTATCCACTCGCAGTTGTCATCACTGGCGGAATTATCAGTTCAACACTGCTAACACTGCTTCTATTACCATCCGCATACTTTCTATTTTATCAAAAAAAATAAAGGAGGGCATTTTTTGCCTCTCCCTTATTAAAAAATCAATATAATAGATACAATACTTCATCTCAAAAAGAGTACTTTTATCTTTACAATGGGTTACATAAAATATAGAATTTAGATAGTAAAAGTTTAAAATTTTATTTTTTTATATAATAAAATAAAATATGTGTTATAATCAGAACTTAATTTTATCAAGAGAGATGCTTATGAAATATATGTTTACGCTATTCATTTTATCCATTCTTTTGGGCACAACAATGCTTAGTGCTTCAAGTTCAATGGACCTGCGTGAGGCGCTTGAGTTACTAAAATCACAAAATTTAGAGATTAAAAGTGCGCAGTACGATATAGAGAGTGCCATAGAAGAGAGAAAAACAGCTTCAGGAAACCACTTTGGAAAACTTGACTTGATTCAAGA
>CAMBTK010000073.1 GCA_945870785.1 Sulfurimonas crateris | reverse complement strand
TTAAAAGTGTTCAAAAAAGATCATGCATCAAGACTTGGTCTTTTAAAATTAGTAGGACAACGTCGTCGTCTTATGAAATACTATAAAAGAAAAGATAAAGATGCTTATCTTAAACTTGTAGCAGAATTAGGTATTAGAGATAATATCTAATTCTAAATCTACAAGCTTCTTCCAAGCCCTTCTTTTTAAGGGCTTGTTTCTCAAAAAAAATTAATTTTACACTATAAATTACCTATATAAATATCCTCCGCCGTTGACAATTTTAAAAATCACTATAAAATTTTAGTAAAACACTGGCATGTGGACATGAAGAGTGGATACTGTTATTTTTGTTTATGGATATATGCCATTAGATGAACATAGCATTGTTATTAAAGCTGTTAATGGTACGTTTATCTTAGATGATGGAGAAGCGTTATTATTGTTATTATTTAGCAAATAATGGTATTATTAAGTTTTAGTATAAAATAAAATGGTGGTATTTACATGTTTGGATTAAAAAGTACTGTTGAGAGGTCTGCTGAAAGATTAATAGAAGAGAAACTTTACGAACAAGTGGCATTAGAACTGCAAGAAGGTAAAAAAAGAGCTGGTATATGGGCTAAGGCATTAGCTAACTCAAATGGTTCAGAAGACAAAGCACAGTCACTTTATATTCAATATCATGTGCAGGCTTTAAAAGATGAAATGATACTTGATAATGAACTTAATAAGCAATTTACACCACCAAAGAAAGATACTCAACAGAAACAGTATAAAACTGAAGAAGAAAGAACTAAAGATATTATAGTTCAAAACACTAAAGAGTATGAACACCTTATAGCCAAGAAAAAGACACCACAAAAACAATATACAACTGTAGAAACAATTACAATAGCACAAGAAGAGAAAAATTTCACAATTTTAGCATTTATTATATTTGCAGTAATTGTCATCGTACTTTTTAAAGCAACAGCATCTTGACAAGTCTAATAAATTCTATAAAAAAAATATTAATTACTAAACTAAAATGGTAAGCATGTTTAATTTTATAAAAAAGAAAATTATTGAGACTAGAGATAAGGATGATATGTTATTCGAATATGTGATGGAAGAGATGGAAGATGATGTTATCATAAAGAGCTCATGGGCAAAGGCTATAGCTTACTCAGAGGGTGATGAAAATAAGGCTAAATCTTTATATATGCAATATAGAGTTCAAGCTATAAAAGATATGTTGACTAAATTTAATATAGCACACAATGAGATAGAAAGAGAGCCGTTGTTTAATAAGATAAAATCTTTATTCTCTAAGCCAGAAGTATCTAATGTTAAAGAGTCAAAGGTAAGTAAACTAGATACAGATGATGACTATACTGATATAGAAAAAACATATACTAAGTTAGATGTGTTCTTTAACCCTAGTAGATATACTGAAGCCGAGAAAAAAGATATTTTGGGTGATGAATATGAAGATAATAAAAAATTATAAGGATAAAAAATGATGCAAATACCAGTAAAAGATTTACTTGATAGTTTAAAAGATGGATATATAGAATACAAAAAGTGTGTTGAGAATGGTTCAGATGAAGTTGATTTAGCTCATGTAGCAGGTTTCTGCACAACAATAGAGCAGATACTAAGTTCGTATGGCAAAGTCACAGATGCTGAGATTGAAGCAATAAAAGGGCCTATTCTTGGAACTGTTACTTTAACAAGAAGAAAGAAAAAAAACTTTGAGTTAGATATGAATGCTGACCTAGAACAGCCTTCGATTCTTAGAAGAAAAAAAGTAGAATAAGTTGATAATAGAGTAAAAGCATGTTTATAAAATATTTATTAAAAAACTTCAGTAGTGTATTTGGAACATGGATTTTCTTAACAATGCTAAATCAATTAATTTTTTTTGGCTCATGTTTACGCCCTGATTGTATTTTAGCTTCTATACCTCATGTGTCAATAATTACACTAATAGTTCTATATAGCATATACAACCATGAAAAGACTACATATGATGTAGAAACTGGCTACAACGGACTTGGTTTCAATAAGGAAGGTTATGACAGTTCTGGCTATAATGAAAAAGGTTATGATAGAGATGGATTTAATCTAGATGGCTATGATGTGTATGGTAAAGACAGAAAAGGCAAAGGTTTCTTTGGACGATTATTTACAGGAAATGACTATGCAAGAGAAATATCAAAATTAAATAAAGAAGCTATTAGTGCTAATCAAACAAGAACTATAACGGAAAGTAAAGAGACATTAACTTCAATATATGACTTCAATAGTAATATAACTAAAGAAGGTGGATCTGTTAAAAGTGCTGCTCATTCAGACTCTACAAGTACTACAAAATCATTAGAGGATTTAGCTAAATACAAAGCTGAACTTAAAGCTAAACTAGATGCTGCAAGAGAAGCTAGAGTATAAAGACAAGTAGCCAATATAAGATTTAGTTAACATTCTTTGCCATATAGATGCTACGCTATTACACATATATAGAAGTTTATAGATTAAGAGTTGAAGTTGTTTACTTTAGTAATGAAGCTGTACCTTTTCTGTACCTTTTTACTTTGTAGAGCTAATTTAGAGAGTGCTTAGGCACCTATTAAAGTGCCTACTGCAAGCAAGAAACCTATAGAAATATCTCTACCGCTCTTTTCAAATCTTCTTCTGTATCTATCCCAAAACCTGTACTTGCTACTTTAACCATACTTATCTTTTTTTGATGATAAATTGCACGAAGTTGTTCTAGTTTTTCTATATCTTCTATTGGCGCATCGCTAAGGTTACAAAATTCACTTAAACTCTTTTTACTAAAACCATAAATCCCTATATGCCCAAAATATGTAGCTTCTCCGCTTCTGTTAAAAGGTATCGCTGAACGAGAGAAGTAGATAGCGTTGCTCTTATCATCAAGAACTACTTTTACCATGTTTGGGTCTTGTGCTGATTCACTGTTTATAGAGTTATAGCAACTAGCCATAATAAAATCTTCGCCATCATTTTTTAGATTTTTTAGTCTCTCTATAAGCATTTCTACAACTTGTGGCTCGATAAAAGGCTCATCAGCTTGAACATTTATAACAATCTCATCATCTGCTAGATTTAAAATATTTGCGCACTCATTAATGCGGTCTGTCCCACTTTTGTGAGTAGTTGAAGTCATCATGACTTCTATGCCATAAGCTTTACACGTAGAGATGATAAGCTCATCATCAGCTGCCACTACAACTCTATCTAAATGTGCAACTCTTTTTGCGGTTCTAACAACCATCGGCAGACCACCAATATCTGCTAATACTTTTTGAGGAAACCTTGTTGAGGCGAGTCTTGCTGGAATAATTATCATTTAAAGCCTTTAAGATATAATTACAAAATTATATCCAAAAATGAATTTTTAGGACTTTTTTTATATGCTTCTTTACCAACCCTCAAGTGGATATTGCTATAACAGTGACTCAATATTTTTATATGATTTTATTAGCTCTTTTAAACCAAAGGGAAGAGTTTTGGATGTTGGAGCAGGTTGTGGTGTTGTTGGGTTATTAGTAGCAAAAGAGAATGAAAAAGTTGAATTAGAAGCGGTTGAAAAGCAAGAGCTTTTTGTAGAGTATGCAACAATCAACGCTAGAGTGAACAAAATACCTTACAAAATTCATAAAAGTGACTTTTTAGAGCTTGATGAAGGGCAAAAGTATGACTACATAATCTCAAATCCGCCTTTTTACCATGATGGAGTGACAAAAAGTGAAAATGAGATGTTATTTAATGCAAGATATAATAGCAACTTGCCATTAGAGAAATTTTTTAAAAAAGTCTCAAGAGTATTAAAGCCAAATTCGCACTTTATATTTTGTTATGATGCATCGCAGTTTGGACTGATTTGTGAAGAGTTGAGCAGAGTTAAAATGAGAGCAGTGGATGTGCAGTTTATTTATCCAAAGATAGATAGAGTAGCTTCACTTGTTATGATACACGCAAGAAACGGCTCGAAGTCACTTATGAAGATTTGG
The DNA here is from genome assembly GCA_945870785.1 of Sulfurimonas crateris. Lineage (GTDB taxonomy): Bacteria > Campylobacterota > Campylobacteria > Campylobacterales > Sulfurimonadaceae > Sulfurimonas > Sulfurimonas crateris_B. Next base: position 2,188 of record CAMBTK010000073.1, on the reverse strand, counting down.
CCTCCATTTATCAGTTTTGATGGTGATGAGTTTTCAAAAAAAGCACAAGATATATATAAAAAAGCTAGCACACAGAGTATAAAATGTCAGATATGATAAAAAAAGATGGATACGATTACACGTTTAATCCCGCAGCATGTCAAACATGTCAGGCAAAATGTTGCACAGGAGAGAGCGGATATATATATGTAAATGCTTCAGAGATAGAGGCAATAGCTCTATTTTACGATATTAGTGTTGAAGAGTTTAGTAAAAAATATCTCTTTAAAGTTGGGTACAAATACTCGATAAAAGAGAGAAAAACAGAAGATAGTTATGAGTGTGCTTTTTATGACAGAGCAACAAATGGATGTTTGATTTATGATGTTCGCCCAACTCAGTGCAGAACATTTCCATTTTGGGACTATTTTAAAACAAGAGTTGATGAGTTAAAACTTGAGTGCCCAGGAGTAGTAGATGCTATATAGTATAAAACTGTTTTTGATTACAATACTATTTTTTAGCGGATGTAGTGCTATAAGTGAACCATCTGTTAAAAAAGGACATGAGAAGAGCTTTGAGTATGAAGATGTTTACATAATGACAGGGTTGTATTTAGAAGAGCTTCAAGACTACAATAGCTCTTCAAAGATGTTTGAGACTCTCTTCCTTGAAACAAATAAAAAAGAGTATCTCTATCGTTCACTAAAAAATGACTTAGTTGCACAAAAATTCGAGAGAGTAGTTCAAAGAGTTGATTTAGAGAAAAATATTGAAGATGATTATGAACTATTAAAGATTAAAGTAGTTGCTCTTATAAAGCTAGACAGGGCTCTTGAAGCAAAAAAGTTGGCTATAAGACTTGGTGAAATTTCAAAAAATATTGACGATTATCTCTTAGCTGCTGATGTTTATACCAAGCTTCAAGAGTATGAAAATGCAGTGGCATATTTAGAAAATATATATGTTACAAATCCACATGAGAAGATAATAGACAGAATTACTACTATCATGTATGTTGATTTAGATAGAAAAAAAGATGCGATAACCCAGCTAGAAGCACACTCAAGAATATATAGTTGTTCAGAGTTTATATGCAATAAGCTTATAGGATTTTATAGCAATGAAAATGATCTAGACGCTCTTTTGTCAACTTATTTAAGAGTTTATAAGCTAAATGAAAATGTGGAAATAGCAAAAAAGATAATACAGATTTATGGCTATAAAAGAGACTATAAAAGTATGAGAGAATTTTTGCAGGAGAACAAAATAGATAAAGAGCTTTTACTGCAACTATATATCCAAGAAAAAGATTATAAAAAAGCAACATCTATAGCAAAAGAGCTTTATGAAGAGACAAAAAATATTATGTTTTTGGCTCAAAGTGCAATTTTTGAGTATGAGAGCAGTAAAGATAAAAATAACAAGAAAATGCTTGACAGTGTAGTATCAAAACTAAAAGAGGTTGTAAAAACAGATAAAGATGCCATGTCTCTTAACTATCTAGGCTATTTGCTAATTGACCACGATATAGATATAAAACAGGGAATGAAGTATATCGAAGAGGTACTAAAGATAGACCCTAATTCCGCATATTATCTTGACTCTTTAGCGTGGGGATACTATAAACTAAAAAATTGTAAAGAGGCACTAAAAATTATGAAAAGAGTACAAAAACTTGAGGGTGGAGATAACGAAGAGGTTTTAAAACATATAGAGATGATAGAAAAATGCAACAAAAACACAAAAGGGATGAAATGATTTTAGATGAGATAATCAAAAAAACAAGAGAAGATGTTATAAAAAGAGAGAGTGAGTTTTCTCTTGATTGGTTAGGTCGTTCACTTGCATTTAACGCTAGAGCGCCAAGAGATGTATTTCCTTATTTAACAGCAACAGAGCAAGACCCATACAGAGTTATAGCTGAAGTTAAAAAGGCTTCACCTTCTAGAGGTGTCATAAGAGAAAATTTTGATCCAATAGCAATCGCTCAGAGTTATGAAAGAGGAGGGGCTAGTGCTATATCTATACTTACTGAGCCTCATTTTTTTCAAGGAAACTTAGACTATTTGGGTCAGATAAGAAGATACGTTGGCATACCTCTTTTGAGAAAGGACTTTATAGTTACAAAGTATCAGATACTTGAAGCTATGGTTCATGGTGCTGATTTTATACTATTAATAGCTGCAGCACTTAGTAAAACAGAGCT
>CAMBTK010000072.1 GCA_945870785.1 Sulfurimonas crateris | reverse complement strand
CGTTTTGCTCCAAAGTCCAAAATCTCTCTTACTTCGTCTTGATGAGCTTCAAAATACTCTCTTTTTTGTCTAAAATCTTTAAAGTATTCCCACATAACCTCTGCAAGATACATCTTAAAGTGGCCATGACCTTCTCCGCCTCTTTTGTATCTATCTTGAAGCGCAATGAGGTTGTCTCCTTCTAAAAAAAGCTTCGCCATATTGTAGACATTACAGCTCTCAAACTCTTTTGGTTCTTCAACTGCTACATTCTCAGTCACTATTTTTTTTATAGTTTTTTGTTGAGCTTTCTCTTCTCCAAAAATATTTACGATGTTTCCATAGCTCTTTGACATTTTTTGACCGTCAGTTCCAGGAACAGTTTGAACCTCTTCTTGAACCCTAAACTCTGGAATAGTTAAAATATCTCCATATTGATTATTAAATTTTATAGCTATATCTCTTGCAATCTCAACATGTTGAATTTGATCTTTTCCAACAGGGACAACTTCCGAGCCAAATATCAAAATATCTGCCGCCATCAAAACAGGGTATGAAAAGAGCGAGTGATTTGCTGCGATTCCCTTTGCCGTTTTATCTTTATAGCTGTGCGCTCTTTCTAATAATCCCATTGGAGTAAATGATGATAAAATCCAGTATAACTCAAGCACCTCTTTTACATCTGATTGAACCCAAAAAATAGATTTTTGCGGGTCAATTCCCAGTGCCAAAAAATCTGTTGCGCACTGCATAGTGAGCCTTGCTAAATCTTTGCCACCACTTGTCATGGCATGATAGTTTGCTATAAAAGCAAAAGTTTGGCTACTCTCTTGCGCATCCACCATCTGTTTAATAGAGCCAAAATAGTTTCCTATATGTAAATCTCCTGATGGCTGAATACCTGTTAAAACTCTCATCCTAAAACTCCAAAATAGTATAAATTTTTATGTTGTTATTATACTTGTTTTAACTTTATTTCGCTATGATTTAAGGGTGTGGCGTCGCTAGAAAACAGAAAAAAATTAAAGGATTTATTATGAATGTACAAGTTCATGCAAAAGATATAACACTTAGTGCAAATGCAAAAGGGCATATTGAAACTGCAATAGCAGCTTTTAAAAAATACTCACTTGATATTACAACTGTAAATGTAAATTTAAAAAAAGAGAAAAAAGGTGTTTTGGTAGAGTTTGACATTCATATAGCACACTCAGAGCCAGTTGTAATCAATCAAACAGATGAAGATTTAGATACTGCAATCGATTTAGCGATAGATAGAGCTTCAAAAGCACTTCGCCGTCTCCATGATAAAGTAGTATCTCATAAAGCGACCTCTTTAAAAGAGATGGAAGTAGTAGAGGAGTAGTATGTACAATTGGGTAGTATGGTTTCATATCCTCTCTTTTATATCGTGGTATGCAGTTTTGTTTTACCTGCCACGACTCTTTGTTTATCATGCAGAAAATGCAGATAACGAGGGTTTTGTTAAAGTTGTAAAAGTTATGGAGATGAAAATTTACAAATATATCGGTGTCCCTGCTATGTGGGCGACACTGCTAAGCGGGACTTATCTAGCTATTGAGCTAGGTTTTAGTGCTAACGCTTGGCTACATGCAAAGATACTTTTTGTGGTTATTTTGGTAGCATATTTTTTCTCTTTAGGATATTTTAGAGAGAAATTTTTAAATGATGAGTGCATAAAGAGTGGAAAATTTTTTAGAGCATATAATGAAGTGCCGACTATCTTACTTCTTGTTATAGTCGCTATGGTTATAATAAAACCATTTTAAAAAATAAAAAAGGGAGCTCTCTCCCTCTTTTACTTCTCCCCACGTTTTTTAGCTTTAAATAGAACTGGTGTTCCGCTAAAGCTAAAAGCTTCTCTTAATTTATTTGTCAAATATCTTCTATAAGTAAAGTGAAGACCTCGTGGTTTATTCATAACTATCGCTATCTTTGGCGGTCTTGTTTCATACTGCGTTGCATAGTAGATTCTGATAATCTGTCCACGCATACTTGGTAACTGGTGACGACGGAGAGCTTTTTCTAAAACAACATTTAACACTGATGTTTTTATATGCTGAGAGTAGTTATCGTTTATCTCTAAAATCATATCAAAGAGCTTATCAACACGTCTATGTGATTTTGCAGAGAGTGTTATGATAGGGGCATAAGCTAAGAATTTAAATCTATCACGTACTTCTTGGATAATTTTGTCATAATCTTCTCTAAGCGCTATATCCCATTTGTTTAAAACAATGATACATGCAAGACGGTTGCTATCAACCAAACCTGCAATTTTCTCATCTAAATCTAAAAAAGGCTCACTTGCGTCTAATACAACAAGTGCCATGTTTGAGTTCTCTAGCATCTCTTTTGTACGCATAAGAGCAAACTTCTCAATACCTACGATTCTTCCTCTGCGTCTAAGACCTGCCGTATCAACAAAGGTAAGTTGTTTATCTTTATACTCCATGCTCTCATCAATAGGGTCGATTGTAGTTCCTGCAACACTGCTTACAACAGAGCGCTCTTCACCAAGAAGAGCATTTAAGAGAGAGCTTTTTCCAACATTTGTACGTCCGATGATAGAGATTTTTATATGGTTTACATCAGTTTCATCAAACTCTTTGATTCTATCGTTTTGAGCAAAGATAGAGTCATCTTCAAACTCTTCATCTTCGTCATCTTCAGGGTAGAAAAAGTTATCATCTTCCTCCTCTTCGTTATACTCAGCATCGTCAAAATCAAACTCTTCATCGTCCTCTTCGATTATGTTTACATCATCTTCTTCATCTTCATCTTTTATGATGTCTTCTTCTGGAAGTCTGTCGTATATCCACTCTAAGAGCGCATTTACGCTTCTGTTGTGTGAAACAGATATGCCAAAAATAGCGTCTGTTCCAAACTCATAAAAATCCCAAAGATTATCTTTTAGTTTATCGTTGTCTATCTTATTTACAACGAGTGCTACCTCTTTGCCAAGAGTTTGAAGTTCATAAAAGAGTTTTTTATCTGCATCTTCTGGGATACTTTTTCCATCAACCATATAGAGGATAATGTCTGCTTTTTTTGCAGCTTCTAAAGATTTCTCTTTTATCTTGTCGAAAAGCTCACACCCTTGGTCAAGACCGCCAGTATCTAGCAAAAGTGCTTCTTTATTTATGATAACAACATGTCGTCTCTTTACATCTCTTGTCGTTCCAGCAACATCAGAGGTAATAGCATCTCTTTTTTTAATTAGCCTGTTAAAGAGTGAGCTTTTTCCAACATTTGGACGACCGATAATGGCGATTTTTTTCATATTTGTTACCTTAAGTTTATTGGATGGAATTATAGCTAAATAAAGAAGTAGAAAAAAATTTTAGTTTTTACTTAATTCTATCTTCTCTTTTGGCATTGGAGATGCATAAGAACTAAAGAAAAAAGAGGTTAAACATTTGCTCTTTTGTCTGTTTTTGGAACATCTCTTCAAAAAGCTATTTATATGTTTGTCTGAGAGCATATGATGGTCTGAGTATTTTCTATTTAGTCGGTCTATTTTGTTTTTGCCTTGAATATTATGGATAAAATGTACGGTTTCATCCTCATCAACGGCAGTAACTATACCCATATGTGTGATGTTTAATGAGCCAACTCTTCGTTTTGTTTTTTGAAGAGTGTCTGAGAAGAAGACAATATCACCCACTTTTGGAAGAGGCTCACTTACTAGCTTATCTTCATCTTGCATCATGTTGAAAATTGCTCTTGAGCGTCTTGAGTTATCATAATATTTATATAGCATTTCTGCTTTATAGAAAGATTCATTGGTATCACTATTAACAAGACCGACAAATCCTGAACAATCATGACCATTGTCTGTATCGAGATATTTTAGAGCACTCTCTACTATAGCCTTGCGAATAGGCAGTTCTTTATCTTCTGGAGGCTTTATCTCTTCTATAATTGGTGCAATGACTATTTGAACCTCTGGCTTAACTACTACGACCTCTTTTTGCGAACATCCTGTTAAAAAAAGCAGGAGAAGAGTAAGTCCTAGAAGGATACTCCTCATTCTGCAGAGAACTCTTTTTCAAGATCTTCTAGTGCATTTTTAGCTTTAAATTGTTGCCAAAGAGCGTTGTCATTTTTAAAACTTGTTTTGATATTGTCTCTAATTTGCTCATTTGTTGAATCTTTTGATACTGTTACAAGCATATAAAGAGCGCCTGATGGAGCACTCCACATATCTATCGCTTTTGAGCCGCTCAAGTTTACTTTTGCAACTTGCTTAGTTACGCTCTCAGTAGTTTTGTCTACTGTTTCACTAGTTGCAATTCCAGTTGTACCAGTGTATAGACTGACTTTGTCTTTTACAAGTGTTTGTATCTGTTGAGCTAAATCAGAACGACCGTTTGCCATAGCAACTCTTCTCATATGATCCATTCCAGCAGCGCTTTTCTCAGCGATACCAACTCCTGCATAGTGAGCAGATACTTCAGGGATACAAGTCCATTTAGGAGCGTCTACATTCTCTTGTTTACAAGAAAAATCTACACTTCTTGGCTCTGGCTCAACATCTTTTGAACAACCAGTTACAACAGCACTGATAATTATTGCAAGTGAAATAGATGAAATAGTTTTGATCATTTGATGATCTCCTTTGTTTTTCTTAAAGCGATTGTAGCAGTTTTCATCTTAAATAAATTTTACTAATTTAAGCCACTATATGCTGTTTAAAAATGCCTTGTTTATAGGCTTTTATAAAGTTTTTATGTACAATGCATTTTATGAAATATTATAGTTATGATACATTTAAAAATGACACAAAGAAGTTGTTGCTTCTGCTTAGAGAAGATAATTTTGAAGCAATAGTTACAGTAGCAAGAGGTGGTTTTACTCTATCCCACGCTATCTCCGAAGGCTTAAATATAAGAGATGTCCAAAGCATTAGAACCGAACTATACGATAAGAGTTTAAAAAGAGACAACATTACTATCTTTGCAAAGTGCCAATTTAATGGCATAAAAAGAGTTTTAGTAGTGGATGATATATCTGATAGCGGCGAAACTCTCAAGAGTGTTATGAGTTATCTTGCGGAGGAATTTAAAGGTATAGAGTTTAAATCCGCAACACTTTTTTATAAAAAAACATCTGTTTATGAGCCTGATTTTTGGATAAATGAAGCAGATGACTGGATAGATTTTTTTTGGGAGAGAGATTTTTTAGAGGATAAAACTATCTCTTAGGATGAGTTTTCTCTTCCTCTGTAAAATCTGTAACATATATATAAGCGCAAATCGTCTTTAGAGCATCTTCATCAAACCCAAGTTCTGGCATTAAACCATGCTTTTTTACAGCGTCATTCATAAGTGAGCCCTCGTGAGATGGTTTTTTAACCCAATTTGACATGTAAGATACAAACTCCTCTTTAGTGGAAAAAGCATCTCTGTACCTCTGTCTAAACTCAGTTGCAGAAGGTGCAGAGATAGTTTTTGTCTCGTGATGGCATGTTACACAGTTTCCATGAAAAAGCAGTGAGCCCATATCTGCCCCATAGAGCAATGGAGCTAGAGATAGAGTTAAAAAAAATAGTCGCATCTTCTACTTTCTCTTCTCTTTTATCATCTCGTATGCTTGATTTATCTCTTGAGTTTTTGCCGTTGCTTCTTGCATGTAAGCTTCACTTTTGCCTTGAGATTTTATGATATCTGGATGAAATTCACGGATGAGTTTTCTATAAGCTTTTTTGATTGTATCCATATCATCACTCTCGTTTACGCCTAAAAGTTTATATGCGTCAGATATATTTGCTTTTGGAGTGATGTTTTTCATCATTTGCTCAAATTTATCAAACATTGCATGATAAACATTTGGGTCAAACTCAAGTGCTTCTGCAATTTTTGCTAAAATCTCCTCTTCGCTCTTGCTTAGCTCCCCATCAACAAACGCCAACTGAATCAAAAAGCCCATAAACTGTTGCTGTTTTGCTCTGTCTCTTTTTATCGCATGGCTTAGAGTTTGAGCGATACTATGAAGATTTTCTCTTTTGTCTTTCTCTTCGTTAAATATCTCTTTGAAAATATCTTTAGTTTTTTGAGGCTCTGGAAATATTGCAGAGATGTCATCAAACATGATGCCCACAAGCTCTGCTTCAAGGGCATCAACTTTCCCATCAGCTTTTGCAACTTTGGCAACAAGGGCTATAAAAAGCCCAAGGTCGCTGTTTTTAAGAGACTCTTTTGTGATAGAAAAATTCTTAAACGCCTCTTTTGAGTAGTCGCTATATTTTGCATAACCTTTAAATATCCAGTAGAAAAATCCGCCTAGAATTATAAAAATAATTATATTTCCCATAAGTACCCTTTATTATTTTTTTAAAATTATAGAAAACTCAAGTTAATAGATAGCCTATCAAATAGTTTTGAATTGATAAAGATGGGTATACTCTCATTTATGAAACATATAAAAAATTTAAACAGTGGCGTAAAATATATGCTTATGGCTTCACTGCTTTTTGCAGTTATGGGTGCATTTGCAAAACTGGCTTCAGCGCATATGAGCTCACTTGAAGTTGTTTTTTTTAGAAATA
>CAMBTK010000071.1 GCA_945870785.1 Sulfurimonas crateris | reverse complement strand
TGCGGCGGAGAGTTTTAAAGATTTTAAAAAAGTTCAAACAGAGTCGTTTCAAACATATAAAGATGAGAGAGATAAAGCTTTTAATGCGTACTTAAAGCAGGAGTGGAAGGCTTATATAGAGCAAAAACCTGCTTCTCTTTATGAAGAGCCAAAACCACAAGAGATTATTCCACTAAAGCCACAAGCAACAACTCCTGTTGGTCCGAAAATTTATATTAAACCAAAAGATGAAATAAAAAAAATAGATAATAATGCTTCCATATATGTAGAGATTGAGGTAGCTCCTAAAAAAGCAAAAAATACTACTTTTGATTTTTTTGGAACACAACTAGGCTTTGATGTATCGCAAGATTTAAAAAAAGCTACATATTATCCACAAAATCAAATAGGAATATCAAACTTTTTCTCAAAAGCAGCATCAAGTGAGTATGAGGCTCTTTTATCTGATATAGATAAAACAGCAAAAGAGATGAATCTAAATGATTGGGCGATATATCTGCTTGTTAGTAAAATATCGCAGAAAACATTTAGTGATGAAGATAGCTCAAATCTTTTGAGCTGGTTTTTGTTAAACAAGCTTGGATACTCTGTAAAAGTTGGGCTATCAAACAAACATATTCTTTTGATGCATTATTCAAAAAAAGTAATATATGCTACTCCAAACTATAAATTTAATGATAAAAAATTCTATGCAGTAAAAAATTATGCAAAAGGCGGCACAACTGTTTTCTCTTATGAGCAAGATTATCCAAATGCTACAAAAGAGCTTGATTTATCACTTCATACTCTTCCAAATTTTGAAAAAAAAGTTGAAAAAAAACTACTAAATTTTTCTTTACTTGGAAAAAAATATGATGTGCCAATCTCTTATGATAAAAATCTTATAGAGTTTATGGCAACTTATCCTCAGGCTGACTATGAGGTATTTTTTAATGCACCTCTTGAAAAAAGTACATACAATGAGCTACATGATGCATTTAAAGAGTATATTCAAGGAAAAAAAGCGAGTGAGGCTATGAACTTTGTCCTTCACTTTGTTCAGAGTGCTTTTAAGTATGAGGTAGACCATGAGCAGTTTTCAAGAGAGAAAGTTATGTTTGCTCAGGAAACTCTCTACTATGATAAGTCAGACTGTGAAGATAGAGCTATACTATTTTCATATTTGATAAAAGAGTTCTTTGGTATCAGTGTAGTTGGAGTAAAATATAAAGATCATATGGCAACAGCACTCTATATCCCACTTGAAGGAGACAGCGTGTCTGTAAAATCTAAACGCTTTGTTGTAGCAGACCCAACATATATAAATGCCACAATTGGGATGAGTATGCCAAAATATAGAGAGATAAAGCCTGAAAATTATATTATTATTAAAGAAAATTAGCGTATGAATAAAGAAAATGATTCACTGACAAATGTTGCAAATAGATTTGCTTTAATAGAGTATTTACAAAGCGTAAAAAATGCAAATCTCTTTTTAATAGATATAGACAATTTTAACAATATTAACAACGCTTATGGTTTTGCAATAGGAGACTTGGCTCTAATAGAGATAACACGTCTTCTAAATATGGCAAAACCATATAAGGCGAAAATATTTAGAGTAAACTCAGATGAATTTGCTGTTGTTTGTGTTGATATAATGAGTTCTCAAAAACTCTCAGATATTGCAAGTTCTATCATCTCTTTTTTCGATCAGAGCGAGATAGATATTTCAGATGATATAATCGTAAAGGTATCAGTAAGTATAGGCATATCTATCGGCCGTGGTGCAGAGATACTAAATGATGCAAGAACAGCTATCAAAGAGCTACGAGAGCATAAACGAGGCTCTTTTAAAATATATGACCCAACTTCTATTTTTATTAAAAAGCAGCAAGAAAATATCTACTGGGTGCATAAGATAAAAGAGGCTTTTGAAGACGAGAGGCTGATTACTTATTATCAGCCAATTGTAAATAACGAAACAAATAAAATAGAAAAATATGAGTGTTTGATTAGGATAGTTGAAAATGGAGTATTGACTCCACCGATAAGATTTATGGAAGCCTCAAAACTAACAGGTACTCTCTCTTTAGTTACAAAAACAGTGATTGAACAGAGTTTTAAAAAGTTTAGTGATACTGATTTTGGATTTTCTATAAATATAACAAGCACAGATTTATATCTTAATTTTTTAGAAGAGTATCTTCTAAGAAGTGCAAAAAAGCATAATATTTGTCCATCAAGAGTCTCTTTAGAGATTTTAGAAGATATTGACACCCTTGATACTAAAGAGATTTTAACACAGCTAAACTCCCTTAGATACCACGGTTTTAAGATTTCAATCGATGATTTTGGAAGCAGAAGTTCAAACTTCTCAAGACTATTAGAATTTTCTCCAGATTATCTAAAAATAGATGGCTCTTTTATAAAAAACATACTAAGCGATAAAAAAAGTTTAACTATAGTAGAAGCAATTGTTCTTTTGTGCAAAAAAAGCAATATCAAAGTTGTAGCAGAGTTTGTTCATAGCAAAGATGTCCAAGCTAAAGTAAAAGAGCTTGGAATAGAGTATTCACAAGGATATTACTTTGGAGAGCCTAAGGAAGAGTTACTATAAGCTCCTTAGCCTGTTTTAGGGCTTTTGTGAAGGAGTCTTGGATGTTATCTTCCCCTATTAGAGAGGTTATTCCATCTTTGCTAAGGTCTTTGTGTACTGATTTTTGAACTCCTGAGAGTAGTATCTTTACGTCTGATTTTTGTAGTGTTTTTATCATCTCTTGAAAATTATGAAGTGCTGTTGAGTCCACAAAAGGGACATGTCTCATACGTATAATGATGATTTTACTACTTAGTCCTATATTTTGAATAACTCCTGAGTACTGCTTTGCAGAAGCAAAAAATAGCGGGCCGCTAATCTCATAGATAGAGATTCCATCAGGAACTCCAGAGTAATCCTCTAGCACATCGCTATCAACGTTGCATGGAGTTTTTATCCCAATATCTGCCATTCTTTTCATAAATAGAAGTGAAGATAGAACAACACCTATCTGGATAGCAACAGTCAAATCAACAAAAACAGTTAGTAAAAAAGTGCTAAGAAGTACGATAATGTCAAAACCAGAGCCTCTAAGTATAGAGACAAAAGAGCGCCATTCGCTCATGTTGTATGAAACTACTATAAGGATTCCAGCGAGTGCGGACATAGGGATTAGCTTTGCGTAACTTGCAAAGATTAGCATAATTAAGAGTAGTGTTATTGAGTGAACGATTCCAGCTATTGGGGTTCGTCCGCCATTTTTTACATTTGTAGCTGTCCTTGCTATTGCACCAGTCGCAGCGATGCCTCCAAAAAATGGAGTAACTATATTTGCAACTCCTTGAGCGATTAGCTCTGTATTTGAGCGGTGATTTGAGCCTATCATACCATCAGCTACAACAGCTGAGAGAAGTGACTCTACTCCTCCTAGAAGTGCAATGGTTAGGGCAGGAGCTATGTAGATATATAAGTTGCTTAGCTCAAGAGTTGGAATTTGAAGTGCAAATGTGTTTGGAATCTCTCCAAAGAATGTCTCAATTGTAGTGACTGGTATAGAGGCAATCTGAACAAATAGAGTAATGCCAATAATAGCTATAAAAGAGCCAGGAATTTTTGTTGTCACTTTTTTTGAGTATATCGTTATGAGAATCGTAGCAACAGTAATAGAGAGAGCGTACAAGTTTGTATCGTTTATATTTGAGAAGTAAGTTAGCCATTTGTTGAAAAATTCTGATGGTAGTTTTTCTATGTTTAGGCCGAGTGCATCTTTGATTTGCGTTGAAAATATTACAACAGCTATACCGCTTGTAAAGCCCACAATTAGGGGGTGAGGAAAATATTTTAAGAGATTTCCAAGGCGCAAAAAGCCAAATATGACTAAAAAAACTCCAGCCATTATAGTTGAAATCATAAGCCCATCTATACCGTACTCCTCAACAATAGCGTAGAGTATAACTATAAAAGCTCCAGTTGGACCCCCAATTTGAACTCTGCTTCCACCAAGGATAGAGATGATAAAACCAGCGACTATGGCGGTAATAAGCCCTTTTTCTGGAGATACTCCAGAAGCAACTGCAAATGCAATTGAGAGAGGAAGAGCAACAATGCCTACAACAATACCAGCAAAAATATCACCGCTTAACTGCTCTTTATTTATTCCATTTTTTAGTAAACTAAAAAACTTAGGTTCAAAAAAATTGTTCATTTATTCTTAGCTTTGTAGAGATGTCAACTGCTCTTTAACTTTGCTCTGCTTATCTGATGCATCCGCCAAAAGCTCTCTGTTTTTTACTAAAACATCATCAGGAGCGTTAGCAACGAAACGCTCATTGTTTAACATTGAAGAGAGTTTGTCTATCTCTTTTTGTAGCTTTTCATCTTGCTTTGTAAGTTTTGAGATAATCGGAGTTAAATCAATGCTTTGAGTCGGTATAAAAGTCTCACACATTTGGCTAATATCACTAACTGAGTCTGGGATTTTTTCATTTGTAAATTCAACTACATCAACCTTAGCAAGTCTAGCTATAAAAGGTCTCATCATCTCTTTTTCTTCTTCGCTTATGTTGTCTATCTTTACATAAGCTTTTTCTATCTTTTGGTTTGCCAAATCAACTAAAACTTTAGCACGTCTGATAGAGATAATAGCATCCATGATTATCTCAAATCTTGCTTCATCTTTTTTACGAACTTTTGTTTTGTAAGGGTATTTTTTAATCATGATAGATTCGTCACTCTCAAGAGTAGTTCCGCTAAGTTCGTGGTAGAGATACTCTGTGATAAATGGCATAAACGGATGAAGAAGTTTCATAGCCTCTTTAAAGATAGCTCCAAGCTCTACAATAGCGCCTTTATCTGCCTTGCTAAGCTCGATTCCCCAGTCACAAAACTCATTCCATAAGAAGCGATAAAGTACAGTTGCAGCGTCGTTAAATCTATACTCATCCATGCATGAGCGAACTTCAGCAGTGGCTACATTTAGGCGAGATAACATGTACCGACCAAGTGCAGACTCAACACAAAACCCTTTTAAATCAGGGAATGTATCTACGTTCATCTGCAGGAATTTTGCGGCATTGTAGAGTTTGTTTGTAAAGTTGCGGTTAAGTTCAAGCTTTTCATTACTCATACGGATATCACGCCCTTGCGCTGCACTTATTGCAAGAGTAAAACGGAGTATATCAGCGCTGTATTTTTCAACCATGTCAAGTGGGTCGATTACGTTACCTTTTGATTTAGACATCTTTTGTCCATGTTCATCACGAACAAGCGCATGAAGATAGATATGGTTAAATGGAAGTTCGCCTACAAAACTCTCGCCCATCATCATCATTCTAGCTACCCAGAAAAAGAGGATGTCAAAACCTGTAATGAGAAGTGAGTTTGGATAGAACTCTTTCATATCCTGTGAACTAAAGAGTTTGTCCATATCAACATCGCCATTTCCCCAGCCAAGAGTTGAAAACGGCCAAAGAGCAGAGCTAAACCAAGTATCAAGAACATCAGGGTCTTGAGAGATGTTTTTTGAAGCACATTTTGGACATGTATGCTCTTCATCTTTTAGTGAAGCCCACTCATGTTCACAATCCCCACAGTAAAATACAGGTATTTGATGTCCCCACCAAAGCTGACGTGAAATACACCAGTCTCTTAAATCGCCCATCCATGAGTTGTATGAGTTTATCCAGTGTGGAGGGAAAAATTTAGCTTCTCCGTTGTTTGTTTTCTCGATAGATTTACGAGCAACTTCACTTCTTACAAACCACTGTTTTGAGATATAAGGCTCAACAATGTTTTTACATCTGTAACAGTGTCCTACTTGATGTTTATGCTCTTCAATTTTTACTACAAAACCCTCTTCATCAAGCCTTTTCATGATGATGTCACGAGCTTCTAAACGCTCTAAACCTTTGAATTCTCCAGCGTACTCATTTAAGATACCCTTTTCATCAAATACAGTAATGAACTCTAAGTCATGACGTTTACCAACTTCATAGTCGTTTTGGTCATGTGCAGGTGTAACTTTTACAACTCCAGTTCCAAAATCCATAGCTACATGTTCATCGGCGATGATAGAGACTTCTCTATCAAGAAGCGGAAGTTTGATTTTTTTACCTACGAGATGTTTATAACGCTCATCATCGGGATGAACCATAACTGCTGTATCTCCAAAGTATGTCTCAGGTCTTGTCGTTGCAACTTCAACAAACCCGCTTCCATCAGCAAAAGGGTACTTGATATGGTAGAATTTTCCATCATGGTCTTCATGTTCAACTTCAATGTCACTAAGTGCGCCATCATGTGTACACCAGTTTACCATGTAGTTTCCGCGAACAATTAAGCCTTGGTTGTATAGATGAACAAAAGCCTCTTTTACGCTCTTTTGAAGCCCATCATCCATAGTAAAACGCTCACGCTTCCATGCAGGGCTAACTCCCATTTTACGTAGTTGGCTTGTCATAATACCAGCAGATTCTGCTTTCCACTCCCAAGCTCTCTTTAAAAACGCTTCTCTGCCAATCTCCTCTTTTGTAGTGCCCTCAGCAAGTAGTTGTTTCTCAACTACATTTTGAGTTGCGATTCCAGCATGGTCAGTTCCTGGTTGCCAAAGAGTTTTATATCCGTCCATACGTTTATAGCGAGTGATAATATCTTGAAGTGTAAATGTAAGAGCATGACCTATATGAAGACGACCAGTTACATTTGGAGGAGGCATCATGATAGAAAAAGTTTTCCCTTCTTCTACGATAGCGCTGTTTGCGTCTACTTCAAAGTAGCCTCTCTCTTCCCAAATTTTGTAAAACTTATCTTCAGTAAGTTGTGGTTCGTAGCTGTTTGACATATTTATTACCTTGATTTTTGTAGTTTAAAAGTTCGCGATTATATCTAAAAAGAGGTGATGCTTTACTTATAAGTGAGGGCATGGAGAGCTTATATATATGACTCT
>CAMBTK010000070.1 GCA_945870785.1 Sulfurimonas crateris | reverse complement strand
CCTGTTGATGTAATTGCCATTTTGTATCCTTTACCTTTATATGTATCGTGGAACGATAATCTCTAAAGAGCTAATTATCTCTTCATGTGTCTCTTCATTTTCAAAATGACTATACTCAGAGTGAGCTTTTTGCTCATTTTGTCTCTGTTGCTGTGATGCACCAGATGAGTTATCCCCATTTTGTGAACTACTATTAAAGTTAAATGTAGCACTATTTATTCCACTGTTGTTTAACTGTGCCTTTAGCTCATTTATATTCATTGAGAGCGTATTGATTGCTGTGTTATTTGAGCTTATATTTACATGCAGGTTTTTGCCTCTTTGAACAACTGTTAAGTCAACTTCTCCTAAATTTTGTGGATTTAGTTGAACTTTTACTCTTGTAAATGGAGATTTATAATCATTGATAGCATTTTTAATATCATCTGAGAGATATTTAATCATCTGCTTTGCTTCATTTATTTTTACTTCAAAACTATCCGCTTTATTTACACCAAGAGAGTCTGTCTTTTGTGCTTGAGAGGGTTGCTCTGATATAAAAGATTCTCCTTGAAGAAGCTTTTCTAAAGATTTATTATTTTCCGAAGTCAAGCTTGGAGCAATTACTTTTGCACTATTTACTGAAAAATCAGCAGTTAGAGATGGTGCTTCTTTAGATACTTTTTCTCCACCCAGAAGCAGTCTAAGAGCATCATCTGCCCTCTCTTTTGGTGTTTTTTGTTCTGATTTTAATGAAGCAGAAGTTGCTTTTGCTTGGACTATCTGCTCAGTTGTTGTATGCTCACTTACACTTTGAGCTTTAAAGAGAGGTGTTGCTTTTACCTCTTTTTCAATCTCATTTTGTTTTTTATCAATATACTTTTCATCAATATTTTTTTGGCTATGCTCTACTTGTTGAGGAAACGTACTATTTTGTGCTATTTTAACATCTTGCTTAACTTCTTGCTTAACTTCTTGTGGTTGAGATTTTTTATCTGTTATAACCTCTTTTGGAGCCATAGGCATCTCTTTTGAAATCTCTCTCTTTAGCTCTTTTTTCTCTTGCGGAGTCTCATTTTTTACCTCTGCAACTTGCTCTTTCTTATTGATAGGTATCTCTTTTAAAACTTCCGTCTTTGCCTCTTTTTTCTCTTGAGACAGCTCTTTTAAAACTTCTGTATTTAACTCTTTACTCTCTTGCTTTAGAGTTTTTGAGCTATGCTCTTTTACCTCTTCTATGGTTATCTTACTGACATCCATACCAAATTTTTTTGCAACCTCAACTAACCCTTTTAGCGTTGTTGGAAGCTCTTTAATCTCAGCTTTTTTAAAACCGTCACTCTCTTGGATTTTTGATTTTAAATAGTTTTTTGCATCATTCATAAGCGTTTTTATCTCGGCTGTACTTAAGCCTGATACCAACTTTGGATTTAACTCCAATGGCTCTTTGTCTCTCTTTTGTACTTTAGTCTCTTGTGTGTTTAACGAGGAGGTAAGAGTAGCTGTTTTTGATGATGTTTTTGGCAGTTTGATAGTTTTTTCATCAGAACCAAGCGCTAAAACAAGTGCACCATTTTGAACTATTTTTTTATCTTTTGCATCACTCACGCCTCTTAATAGGTCTGAAAATGAGACAGTAGGCTTCTCTTTTGAAGTAACCAAACTTAGTGGCGAAGATGAAGATGAGTTTTCACTGCTTTTTGTATTTAATAAAACCACTGACTCTCCTTTGTCTTTAAATTAAAGATTTTAGAGTAAGTAGCACATAGTATTCCACTATTAAGTTATAATTTTGCCCATGAAATATTTACTAATGATTTTACCGCTACTGTTATTTGCTAAGAGTCCATTTGAGACGCTTGATATGAAAAATATGGATTTGTCTATATATGAGACGAAAAAGAGTGAGGAAAATCTACAAGCTTCTAAAAATGTAAAAGTAACTTGCAGATTGATTTGTGATAAAAAAGTTTATAAAGAGCAAAAAATCTCAGACGCGATAGAATTTTATAAAAAACCAAAAGAAAATGGCTCTAATAACGATTGAAACTATCCAAACATCTTAAATCATTTTTATATCTAAGTGATATTACATCTCTAAGCTCTTGAGTTAGAGTTTCTGCGTTTTCGCCATCTATCGGATAACTAACCATATACGCTTTTAAATCAATCGCAAAAAATTCCCCAAACATATTTTTTACAATTCCTGCACCATACTTATCTGTGTATGGAAGTATGAAAAAGTAGTCTGTTTTATCATTTACGATAGCGTCTGAATTTCTTAAAATCTGTTCTAGTGAGCTATCTATCACTGACTGTTTTACACCTGAAAAATCACAATATAGCAGTGTAAAGCTCTCAGCACGATTTTCATCAAGCCTCTGTGCCAAACCAATCGTTAGGTCTAATAGTTGTTTAAAATTATCAAATCCAAAATGTACTCCAGCCATATGTTTGCTCCCGTATAAAAATTTATAATAAAGTATATCTAAAAGAAAAAAGAAAAACTACATAACAGTATATGGTTTTAGCTCATCTCTTGAATCAAACGCTCTTGCCTCTATCTCTTGTGTATTGTCATATAAAATAGTGTACGCGGTATCCTCTTTTGTTTTGCAGTATGTAAGAATTATCTTTGATGCCAATGCTCTATCTTCATCTGTAGCATTTTTGCTTAGCAGAGAGTGTGGACCAGGAAGGGCTACTGTTTTTACGTGATGATATTTTTGGCTATCTATATTTTGCAGATGAAGATTTTCATCTTTGTTTCTTCCTACAACGAGTTTTGCGCCATCTGGAAGTCTTAGATGACGACCAAATTTCATAACTGGAATATCTTCTACTTCAAACTTATCATATTTTATAAAATCAAACATTTTTTTCGCAAAATTTTCATCTGTTAAAAGACATCCGCCGCCAGGGCTCTCAAAATCTTCTAAACCTATCTCGCGGACTAGTTCAAGCTGTCTATCACGGCTTCGCCCTACAATTCCCTCTAGTTTATCTCTATCTACCCAGCCATTTATCTCTGCAATCGTTGGAGTAAGTGCTTTTGCTGAGAGCGGACGCAGAAGCAGTCCATCGCAGTTGCTCTCATTTAAAACCGTCTGCATCGCCTCTTTATTTTGGCTCATCGGACGCTGTCCTAGAACCTCACCACTTATAAGAAATGATGCGCCCTCGCTCTGCATAACTCTCTTTGCAACTGCGAACATCTTTGCATGACAATCAATACATGGGTTAAAGTTTTTACCATATCCATGCTTTGGGTCAAAGAGAACATCTTGTAAAAATTCACTCTCTATATCTATGATTTTTAGCTTTGCACCAACTTGATTACACATGTTTTGCATATGTTCAAGCCTATCTTTTGTGCTTCCAAAGCCTGTATTAATATTTACCGCTAAAACTTCAATACCCTGATCGATTATGATTTTTAGTGCCAGAGTTGAGTCTAGTCCGCCGCTAAAGAGTGCGATTGCTTTCATCACTATCCTTATAAAATTGATAATTTAAATTATAAAATTATACACTACTTATCTTTTTTTCTTATGGGTGGTTCTTTGACTTCTTTGATTTATAGGCTCAGC
Source organism: Sulfurimonas crateris (assembly GCA_945870785.1). Classification (GTDB taxonomy): domain Bacteria; phylum Campylobacterota; class Campylobacteria; order Campylobacterales; family Sulfurimonadaceae; genus Sulfurimonas; species Sulfurimonas crateris_B. The sequence goes on along the minus strand of CAMBTK010000070.1, from coordinate 3,419 downwards.
TTTGATGCTAGGGTCTGGTTTAAAATCTTTTAGCCACACCTTTTGGATATTGCTCTTTGTTAGTTTCTCAATTGCTGCTAGATACTCATGTTCATCTATACAAACAAGCGATATTGCATCTCCTGTACTTCCAGCACGTCCTGTTCTACCGATTCTGTGTACATAATCTTCTGGCACATTTGGGAGTTCATAGTTTATAACATGAGGAAGTTGGTCTATATCTATCCCTCTTGCCGCTATGTCTGTCGCAACAAGGACTCTTATATCGCCATCTTTAAACTCTTGCAGAGCCTTCATTCTAGCGTTTTGACTCTTGTTTCCATGAATCGCACTTGAGCTTATGCCATCTTTTTCAAGCTGTGCACTTAGCTTGTTCGCTCCATGTTTTGTTCTTGTAAAGACAAGAACCTGTTGCCATTTTCCCTCATTTATGAGATGTACCAAAAGCTCACGTTTACGCTCTTTGTCAACTGGATAAACTAGCTGTTTTATGCTCTGTGCTGTTTTATTTGGTCGCTCAACTTCTATGAGAGTTGGAGAGTTTAACAGAGCGTTTGAGAGCTTTTTAATCTCATCTGAATAAGTTGCAGAAAAAAGCAGAGTTTGTTTATGTTTAGGAAGAACTGCTAGAACTTTTTTTATATCATTTATAAAGCCCATATCAAGCATTCTATCAGCTTCGTCAAGTATCAAAAACTCAACATCTTTTAAATCTATACTCTTTTGAGAGAGGTGGTCAAGTAATCTTCCAGGGGTTGCGATAACTATATCCACGCCTCTACGCAAAGCCGCTAATTGTGGGTTTATACTCACTCCACCATAGATTATCGTTGATGTGAAAGGGAGATATTTTCCATAAACAGTAACACTCTCTCCAACTTGCGCTGCCAACTCTCTCGTTGGAGTTAAGATAAGAGCTCGAACTCTCTTCTTGGTTGATGACTTATCTCTGCTTAAAAGCTCAAGAAGTGGTAGCGTAAAACCTGCCGTCTTACCAGTACCAGTCTGCGCTCCTGCTAATATATCTTTTTTACTGAGAATAACTGGAATAGCTTGTTTTTGGATTGGTGTTGGCGTAGTATAGCCCTGTTCTTTTATAGCTTTTAATATAGGAGCTGATAAACCTAGTGTTGTAAATGACATTATTTTCCTGATTTTTAACTATTTTTTGCGGAAGATTTGTTAAGCGTTAAAGCTTAAGATAACCATAGAATAGCATAATTTTCTCTAATATTAGATATAATACCAGATAAATATTCAAATACCCTCTTAGGACACTTAATGTCAAACTCTCAAATCATCATAAAACACAATAAGCACCGTATTCATCCCTGTCCAAATGATAAAAAACTATCTCTTGTGGCACTTCTTTTAGAGCAAAACAGCACTACAAACATAGTAGTTGTCTCTTCAGTAGATGTGGAGCAAATCAAAGAGATAGCAGAGCCAAAAAGTATTGTAGTTATTAATGATGATGAGTTGGCAAAATCTCCAGATTTGATGTGTGATCTTCTCATTAGCTATGATTTACCATCAGCTGATATTTATATGTCAAGATTATCAAGAGCAAAAGATGGTGCTATTATACTTCTTGATATAAATGAGCAGAAAAATCTCTATCCAATTGAGACTATTCTTAAAAGAGTTATTAGACAAGATATCCTTGTTGGCTACGAATACGAACCTCAAGAAAAGATGAAAATAGCTCAAAAAATCCCTCAAAAAGAGAAAAGCGTCTATAAATTTGACCCAGATGCTAGTGATAAACCATCTTATGAGAAAAAACAAACAGAATATAAAAAACCATTTGATAAACAAAAGTTTGACAAACCTAAATGGGATAAACCAAAAAGAGATGGTGAGAGTTCTGAGCGCAAACCATTTGACAAACCTAAATGGGACAAACCAAAAAGAGATGGCGAGAACTCTGAGCGCAAACCTTTTGATAAACCAAAATGGGATAAGCCAAAAAGAGATGGAGAGAGTTCTGAACGTAAGCCATTTGACAAGCCTAAATGGGATAAACCAAAAAGAGATGGCGAGAACTCTGAGCGCAAACCTTTTGATAAGCCAAAATTTGATGGCGAAAAAAAGTATGACAAATCAGGTAAAAAACCAAATAAATTTTTAGGAAAAGATGAAAATGGAAAAGCTAAGTTTTCTGGTAAAAGTGGTGAGAGAAATCACAAACACGATGGAAAACCTAGAGAAAATATAGAAGCACCAAAAAATGTAGGAAGAAAGATAACTATAAAAGAGCGCAAGCCAAAAGATGAGTCTAACTCTTAAAAGCTACAAGTTCGCCTCTTTTTAAGAGCGCGATTTTCCCTTTAAACTTACGAATATAAAAAGCTTTTTGCTCAAAAGTAATATCTGAGCGAACATTGACTTTTTTATACTCTCTCTCATAATGCTTCATTAAAAACGAAACAAGCTCCGCCTTTAGAGCCTCTTCATCCTTTAGCGCTTTTATCTGATCATCAATGGATATTGCCATAAGCTGTGGATGAGAAAACTCTCCTCTTAATGCTAAGGAAAATTCAAGTGAGTGAAATTTTAAAAGCGATGGGTCTAAAACATCCAAAATTTGATCTACAAACTCAGGATGTTCCAAAACAGTCTTTATAAGGCTTAACTCCCACATATCTTTATGACGACTTTTATCAATAATAGGAATATTTTGATTTGATACGGACTGAGAGGTTATCTTTACAAATGATGGACTCAGCCCCAGCCTTGAAGCCAAATAAGATTTATACTCCTCTTGAAGCATTGGAGAGAGAGTTTTAAGATAGCCTATTGCGTCTTGCATACAAAGCTCTCTAGCTTTTGGATCACTAAGATTGTATAGCGATATAATCTCATCTAGTACAAATTCTATAAAAGGCTGTGGCTCTCTAAACATATTTGATAGCTCTTCAACGGCGCCATTTTTTACCATATCTGCTGGGTCCATGCCATCTAAAAATATTACAACACCACCATTAAATCCACCAGCACTAAGAAGTTTTGAGGCTTTAAGCGCAGCTGCACGTCCTGCCTTATCTCCATCATAAGCCATTATTACTTTAGGCTCACCTTTACGTAAGAGTGGAAGATGCTCTTGAGTTAGCGCCGTTCCAAGTGTTGCAACAGCATTTGTAAACCCCGCTTGATGGAGCATTATAACATCGAGATACCCTTCTGTAATAACTATCTCTTTTGTTTTATGAATAGTCTGTTTTGCATGATGATAAGCATATAAAAGACGAGATTTATTAAAATATGGTGTCTCTGGAGAGTTTACATACTTTGCTTGATGCCCCGTTATAGTTCTGCCGCCAAAACCGACAATCGTTCCGTTTGCAGAGTGTATAGGAAAAGTTATACGCTCTATAAATCTAGCATATGATTTTGAGCCTTCACTCCCTATAATGCCC
>CAMBTK010000069.1 GCA_945870785.1 Sulfurimonas crateris | reverse complement strand
CCCTCGCCGCTTCCGCCAAAACCGTGTATGTAGATTATCATTTTATTTTATCCTTAAACTTTCAAACATCTCGTCTATTAGCTTTTGCGAGATTCTGTATCCGTTTTCTTTAGCTTGTTGTAAAAACTCTTCTGCTTGTTCTTGTAATAAAAAACCTTTTTTTATATTGAGATAGAGAACACCCAAAAGCCCAATAATTTTTAATTCCATATTTTTGGCTATTTTTCGCCCTTTTTTCTCATCGATAACAAGCGGAAGATTTCTCTCTTTTGCCAAAGCAATAGCTTCACTTTCTCCAGAGTCAAGAAGTTGACAAAGAGTCTCAAACAACTCGTCTTTTACACAATCAACAACTTCAAAACCATCAGGCAGAACAGGTGTTTTTTTATAGTTTATCTCCTTAAACACTGCGTTTGGCAAGATGATTTTATCAAAAAGATTTGTAAGATATGTAAGTTTATGAAGATCTGAGAGTATGATGAGAGTTGTACTATCCGAGACGACAATCATACAAAACTATCTAAATTCTTCATATCATCGCTAAAATTGTACTCAACAACATCCAGCCCCAAAAGAGAAAGCATCTTCATCACTTTTTCTTTTGGCATATCAAGACTAGTGGCAAGCTGTCCCAAAGAGAGATTGCCACTTTTGTAGCCATCTAGCAAAATAGAAGTTTTAAGTCCGTGAGAGAGGATAACATCATCAAAAGAGACCACTACCCCTATGGGCGTACTTCTTTTGGTTATCATCGCATATTCATGTGCCTCTAGTGCTTTTGTGAGGATAGCAGGGTTTGTTTGAAGCTCTTTTATACCTACCATTTGCATTTTTTACTCCTTGTACTTACGAAAGATAGTATTTTAGCATACTTTTTTACCAGATTCATCATACAAATCTTCCATATTTATAATCTTGGCACCTTGGGCTAGTTTGACAACTTTGTCGTAATAGTCAAAACCTCTCAAGCTGTTTTTTGGAGCATCGACGCCATCAAATTGGGCGTTTTTTCCTTTGCGTCATCAGTAGCTAACCCTATCCTCTTTGGCACTCCACGCAACAAAAGGTTTTAAACACTCCTCTCTTGCTATCTGCTTGAACTCCAAAAACTCTTTTTCGTAAAAATCTTTATCTCTAAAGCCTATATCATCGGCGTCTTTGCTTGAGGCGCCATAAAAAACAGTTTTGATATTTGCCCATTTTATAGCGCCAAGACACATTGGGCATGGCATACATGTAGTGTAGATTTCACATCCGCTTAAATCAAAAGTTTGAAGTTTCTTTGAGGCTTTTCTTATCGCTTGTATCTCTGCGTGAGCAGTTGGGTCACTGTTTTTTAGAACCTGATTGTGTGCTTTTGCTATGATTTTGCCACTCTTTACAATAACTGCGCCAAAAGGTCCGCCATGACTCTTTAAAAGCCCTATAAAAGCCTCTTTGATAGCTTTTTGCATAAAAAATGAGTGTTGCATGTTGTTACTATTTTTGCTCTAAGATATTTTCTATGAGTTTTATATATCCGCTGTTCGCACCAATGTGTTGCAGTTGTATTATCTCTATCTCATATTGTTTGCCAAATGTCTCACAAAGGTGTGGAACATCTTCTCTTACATGTTTTCCTGGAGCTAAAAATAGAGGCAAAACATTTATATGAGTTACTCCGCTCTCTTTTAAAGCTTTTACAGCACTCCCAAAATCTGGCTCTGCCAACTCCAAAAAAGCGAGTTGTACGTTTTTGATAGTTTTGCGTACCTCTTCTAAAACTTTTGCACTTGCATCATTTGACTCTTTAACCTTGCTTCCGTGTGATAGAAGTATATAGCCTTGCATCTTTTATCCTATTTGTTTAAAAAATTATTTATTTAAAAAACCCATCATTTTTTCACTCTCAAAACTTGCATCTCTCTCTTTTTTTATCTCTTCTATAAAGTCTCTTAAAGAGAAGAGCGGTTCTTTTCTTACCGCTACTTTATATGCTGTATTTTTGATGATTAGGTTTATCTGCCCACCTGTTAGAGAGTATGTTGAGAGTTCATTCATATCAAAACCATCTTCATACGGTGCATCTTTTGGAAGCATCTTTTTCCATAGAGATGCTCTTTGCTCTTGATTTGGTTTTTTAAACTCTATCTTGTAGTTAAAACGTCTTGAAAATGCTTTATCTATGTTCTCAAGCAGGTTTGTAGTTGCAATCAATACACCCTTGAACTTCTCAATCTGCTCTAAAAAGATATTTTGCATCTGATTGTGCATCTGATCAGCTCCACTGTTTGCTCCGCTTGAACGAGCTCCTAAAAACTGGTCTGCTTCATTTAGCAGAAGTATAGGCTCACTCTTTGTCTTCTCACATAAATCATAAAAAGTGTCAAAGATTTTACGTACATTTTTCTCACTCTCACCAACATACATGGAGAGAATTTTTGAACAGTCAAACGCTAAAACTTCTCTCTTTAGCGACTTTGCAAGTGAGTAAGCCGTCATAGTTTTTCCTGTTCCAGCTGCTCCGTAAAAGATGATTCTAGCATCAATCCCGCTCTTTTTATCCTTGATGCCCCACTCTACGAGTCTGTGAATTACCTCTTTGTCGAGTTGACGCATAAGGTTTTCCAAGGTAGTTTGTGTCTCTTTTGCCAACACCACATCATCTAACGATGTCTCTGGCTCTACAAGTTCAAAAATATCTTGTTCATCCATAAGAGTATTTAGTTTTATGCGTCTGATTTTTTTGTTTTTTTGAGGATGGATTATGCTTTGAAGAACCTCATCAACTATATAAAAAGCTCTTGAAATCCCGCCAAAAGGGTTTAACATCTCTTCATAATCGATAATGCCATCATTTATAAGGTTTGAGCCATCTTCTAAAAGAGCACGATTTTTTATACGATCATACTCATCAAGAGATATAAGCTCTATAAGTGCGTTCATCTCTCTTAGTGAAGCATCTGTTGCGCTGTACTCTTCACGCAGAAGTGCCAAAAATATAACCTGCTCTTTTGAATCCATCTTTTTTTGTTTGAAAAACTTATCAAGAACAAGCTTTCCTGTTGTTTGTCCAACTCTGTCTTCTATGCGCTTTTCAAGAAGTTTGAGTTTTGCTTGTGTTCTATCGATACCCAAAGAGTGTTCGTGGACATTTTGGCGAATAGCACTCATCTTTTGGTACAAATCTATACGCAAAAACTGATCTTGAAGATACTCTAAATGGTCGCTATAAGGTTTAATATCTGGCAGTTCACTCTCAAGTGCGCCATCTTGAAGAAGCTTTAAAAATGATGGAGATAAACCAAGAGCACTGTTTAAGAGCTCAAGCGGTGTAACTTCTGAAATCTTCATAGGAGCAAAACTTTGTTGATGAAGCCAACCAAGTTCTAAAAGAAGTTTTACCTCTTTTAGATGTTGAATTCCATCATATTTTTTATCGCCGTAAAGCTCTTTTAAAAGATCAAATACCACAACATCATCTTCGCCCTCTATATACCTTTTTGCCAATGCTCTAAGCAGTAACGCCTCTGTTTTACTACATTTTAGTTGAGCAAAAATCAGAGTTTTCTCTACATCACTTGTCTCTAAAAAATTTATTAACGTTTCCAAATATTTCCTTAAAATTTATACTCTATTGCAGATGAAACTATAAGTACGTTTGCATCTGAAAATTCGCCATCTATCGAGGCGTTTGAGACTCTTGTGTCTTCTCTCATTGAGTAAAGAGCCGCTACTCCTATGTTTAACTTATCATTTAGCTGGTATCTTACGCCGCACGAGAGCGAGAGTGAATCACTATCTGGAAGTTCAAAGCCAATAGTCTCATTTGGCACTGGGCTTTTATCTATAACAAACCCACCCATCAACTTAATAGCGTCAAGCTCTTGCGTTACACCAAAACGAAAAACATCCGTATCTTTAAAGTTTTTTGCAATTGGCGTACCAAATACGATGTTAGTCACTGGGTCTACACCGCTTCCATAGTTAAAATCAAGCTCTTTATATGCGCTCCAGTAGTTTCTCTCATACACAAACTCAAGTGTTGTTTTTGAAGGAAATGTATATGCAACTGCGACATTTAAAAGAGCTGGAACGGGAGCAGTAAGTGAAGTAGAGCTAAATGAGCTGTATGTTGCTCCCGCGCCGCCTCCAAAACTATTTGCCAAATCACGATAAAAAAGAGACGCATCTCCTTTGATGCCCAAATCTATTTGTGAGCGATATGTCAATGCAAACTCTAGCTCTGATGTTGGCTTATATGAGAGCGCTAAGTTATATCCAAAATCTACGCTGTCTCCGCTCATATCACGAGAAGCTATTAGAGAACTGCTCTTTACAACACCCTCAGAGTAGATAGCTCTTAAACCTAAAGCAAGAGCAACTTTATCGCTAACCTTAAATGCAACACTGGGATTTAGCTCTACTGTTTTGAGTGTAAATTCCTCTGCACTGAAAACTGCTGGAGCATCTTCCCATCTCTTTGAAAGCCCCGCTGGAGAGACTAAACTAACCCCAAGACGAACTCCGTTTATATCTTGTGAGACATAGTGAAGTGATGGGATAATAAAGTCTTCTCTTTTTGAGTCTATGTTATATCCGCTAGTTGTACCTAAGCTACTTGTGTATGAACCTTTATAGTTTACATCACTAAGCCCGATATAAATTAGGTTACCCTCGATAACTGCTTCATCTTTCATAAAAGCCATATTTGCTGGGTTATAATACGCTGTATCTGCGCTACTTGCATGTGCCACGTTTGCCGCACCAAGCGCTACTGAGTTTAGTGAAGTCTCTGGGATTTTATAACCACCCCCAAAAAGGGCAGTTCCAAATAATAAAAGCAGAAATGTATTTCTCATCATAAGGTTTTCCTTTACGAAATAGTGACTGATTTTACACAAATAGCGCTTAATGTACAAAAGAGTAAAGAAGCTCTATCTCCTGCGCCCATATACTATCATCAATAGTCTCTAAGATAAGCGGAATATCATCCATTCTCTCATCGTTCATGATAAATTTAAAAGCATCAATGCCTATTTCGCCAACCCCTAAAGAGTTATGTCTATCTACATGTGAGCCAAACTTTGCCTTTGAGTCATTTATATGCATCCCCATAAGATAGTTAAAACCGACGATTTTGTCAAACTCGCTCCAGCTTTTATCATAAGCCTCTCTTGTTCTTATATCATAACCAGCACTAAACATATGACAAGTGTCGATACAGACTCCGACACGGCTTTTATCTTCTACTTTGTCAATTATCTGTGCTAAATGTTCAAACCGCCAACCAAGATTGCTTCCCTGCCCTGCTGTGTTTTCTATAACCAAACTGACACCGCTTGTTTTATCAAGCACTCTGTTCATTGATTCAGATATATTTGATAAACACTCATCTTCACTTATCTTTTTCAAGTGGCTTCCAGGGTGAAAATTTAATCTATCAAGCCCTAAAATAGAGCATCTTTGCACCTCATCCAAAAACGCTTCTATTGATTTTTCTCTGCCCTCAAGCTCTGGATGTCCAAGATTTATCAGATAAGAGTCATGAGGAAGTATATGACGAGGCAAAATACCACTCTTTTGCAGAGCTATTTTAAACTTATCAATAGTTTCGCTATCAAGCTCTTTAGCGTTCCACTGTCTTTGGTTTTTAGTAAAGAGCGCAAACGCTTTTGCACCGATAGCTACTGCATTTTCTACTGCGTTAAAAACTCCGCCACTCGCACTTACATGTGCTCCTACAAATTTACTCATCTATACCCTTTATGCTAAAAATTATACCGTTTGCTCTATCTTTAAAAAAAACTCCATGAGAATCAACTCTGTAAATAATATCCACTTGAGAACTCTTAATCTTCTGCTCAAACCCATCTGCTGTTTTTGTTACATTTTTCCCATCATAAATTGCGTGAGAGAGAAGCATGTTTTGCATCGTATCGTCGGGGTATGAACTATGCAGATAATCTTTGTTAAATCCGCTCTTGCTCATGCACCCTTCACTTGTACATATCATATGATTTACACTGATTTTTTCTATGGATCTACCAGCCATAAAAAGCTCCAGTTCTATGGTTTTATCGCTGTTTCTAAGGTAACCAGCGTCAGAAAACTTTATCTTTGGTGACTTTATAGTGATGATTTTTGTTTGAGTGATTTCATACTCTTTAACACTACACGCGCTAAAAAAAAGTATAAATATTAATAGTAGGTATTTCATGGGAGAAATTATAGCGCTAAATTATAACTCTATAATTAAGACTCTAGTTCTTAGTAACTCTTGCTCATAAATGTTCAAATGTATAATAAATCAAACCTACATAAAGAGTCATATAAAATAGATATACATATATAAATCCTATACTTAATTTGAGATAGTTTGATACAGACAAAAATATATATACAAACAAGTTAAGTATCCATAATTGTATCAAAATCCCCCACTCTATCGTGAGAATATGACTTATCTTAAACATTCCTGCTGTTATTAGAGTCCAAAATATTGCTGTGTGAAATATCTGTAATCTATCAACCCAAGTAAGCACAGAGCATCTCCTTAACCAAAACTTTAAACGAATTATACTAAATAAAAAAAAAAGGGAGGGTATGTTACATTTTTTCCATTTCTCTAGCTTACCAACTCCCACTTGGGAGCAATATAGGACTAATAAGCCACAGTTCTCATACGTGATATGATATGGTCTGCGTCATCGCCTAGACGTTGCTCGGCCATGGGATAAAGCATCTGCTCCTCTTTCATATTGTGCTGTTGCATTAAAATCATAAGAGTCTCAGACAAACCAAAAAACTTATCATTATCTCCGCCTTCAATCGCTTTGCTCATCTTTGATAAAAGCTCTCTCATCTGCTCATGCTCCATAACCATAACCTTTGTTGGACCCTCAGACATACCTGTTTCCTGCTCAAATGCTGGAAAAAGAACCATCTCTTCCATCTTAAAGTGATTTGTCAAAGCATCATAAAATGCTTCAAATTTAACCAAAACATCTTGACTCTTAGAGACAACCGCATTCTCCATCTCTACAAAAATCTCATCGCAATCTCTATGGTCTTGAGTCATAAAATCTTTAATATTAGACATTTTTTATCCTAAGTAATTTTTTTGCATCATCATATCTTCTTCAACAAAACAGCCCATTGACAACCATCAATAACACCTTTTATGCTCTATTTCATGTGTTCTCGCTCCCATGCTGCGCTTGGGAGTGTGTATCTTAATTTATTATTTTACATGTATGCATTCCCAAGTGAAACTTGGGAACGAGAAAAAGAAGAATTTGACTTATTTAGATAAGGTTAAGTATAATGACTTAAAAAAATTATGAGGAATTTCACATGCATACTTTAAAAGTAGAGGTCAATGACACCATTCTTGATAAAGTTATGTTTTTTCTAAACAACCTTCCAAAATCTGAAATTAAACTAAGTATTGAAGAAACAGAACAAAATCACAAGCCCAAAAAACTAAATTCTATCTCTTTGAAGACTAAAGGCTTTAAATTTGATAGAGATGAAGCTAATGCAAGATAAAATTTTCTTAGATACAAACATCATCATTTATGCCTTTTCAGAGGATGAAGTGGAAAAACAATCTGTTGCTTTGAAACTTTTAGATAAACAAGATGATAATGTGCTGATATCGAAATAGGTCATAAATGAACTTGCCAATATTTTGCTAAAAAAGTTTAAACTCTCTTCCAATCAGGTAGAAGCTGCCATTCTTGAACTTGATACAATAGTAAATATTGCAGATTTTGATTTATCAACACAGATTAAAGCTCTTCATATAAAAGATAAATATAATTTACAATTTTACGATTCACTAATTATTGCTACTGCACTAGAAAACAGATGCACGATTCTTTATACTGAAGATATGCACCATGACCTTCTTATTGAAAATAGACTCAAAATTGTAAATCCTTTTAAGTGATTTGCTTCACTTAGTTTTACTTCCCTCGCTCCCATGCTGCGCTTGGGAGTGTGTATCTTAATTTATTATTTTACATGTATGCATTCCCAAGTGAAACTTGGGAACGAGAAAAAATTTATCAAGTATTTTTAGATTCTCTCTTTTTTGCATTTTGCCATATTTTTAACCTCTACTCTCAAATTTATCTATAATAGCGCTTATGAAGATACACATAGATATAGATTGCTTTTTTGTTAGTGCGGCTCGTATAGATGAGCCTTTTCTTGAAGGGAGAGCTGTGGCGATTGGTGGGCGAAGCG
>CAMBTK010000068.1 GCA_945870785.1 Sulfurimonas crateris | reverse complement strand
TACTGCAAAGAAAGATTTTAAAGTTATTAATAAAGCTGATACAACTTTTATTCGTGATTCTTTATACGATTTTGCTCAAAATTTTAATTCTGAGTATGAAAAATCTCTTATGCACTCTGGCAAGATAAAAAAGCTTAAAGGACAAAAAGAGGTTCTTTATCGTTTAAAACTTCGTTCTTATAGAGTTATATATAAAAAATATGATAATAAACTCGTCATTTTAGTTTTACATGCAACTACTCGTAAAGGTGCTTATAAGAGTTTGGATTAGTTCCTCTCTGGCTACTCTGCTTTTTTATCTTACTCCTATTAATTTAACACTACAATCGTGCATTATTCCGTTTTCATAGTGACTAACTTCAATCACTACTCATCTCTATATCTTGATTTTAAAAAACATGAGTTAAAAAATTCTACTCTTGATAAATATACAAATATAGTTAAAAACAGAATAGACCCTATTTTCAAAGATATAGATTTTGATAGAAGTATCTTTATTTATCAATAATTTTACGTTTCGGGGTAAGTAAGGGATTTTTTTATTTTTAAAGGCTTTGTAAGTCCCTAAAATAGGGCTTCGTGGTGGACAGAGAGGGGTTCGAACCCTCGGTACAGTTACCCGTACGCATCCTTAGCAGGGATGTGGTTTCAGCCGCTCACCCATCTATCCATTGAAGGTTGCAATTATAGTCATATATAGATAATAAATAGCTTAACTAAGGCTATATATTATTAAATTTGTTCTAATACTTTTCTAACTACCTCTGCGGGGTCCTTGGAGTTGTAAATCGGGCGACCAATAACTATAAAATCAACTTGCGCTTTTTTTGCAAAAGCTACGTCAGCTACTCTTTGCTGATCTCCTGAATCTTCTCCAAAAGGGCGAATTCCTGGAGTGAGCGTCATAAATTTTTTATCTGTTATATTTTTTATAGAATTACTCTCATAAGCCGAACATACCACGCCATCAAGTCCGCTTTCGTAAGCATCCTTTGCAAACTGATCTGCTTTTGTGGCAATTGAACTCTCATAAACTTGGCTAAATTCATCTTCATTAAACGATGTAAGAGCAGTTACTGCTAGAACTATTGGACGGTTTTCATATCGCTCAAGTCTGCTCATAACTTCCTTCATCGCTCGTTTTCCAGCACTTGCGTGTACATTGAACATATCAACACCAAGGGACATAATAGACTCCGCAGCATCTGCCATAGTATTTGGAATATCATACAATTTTAAGTCTAGAAATATTTTAAAATCTGGGTTTATCTTTTTTATATCTTTTAAAAACTCTTCACCATCTCTTATGTAAGAACGAAGCCCTACTTTTAACCAGACATCATAATCTTTTATCTTGCCAATAAGTTCTAAATTTTCCTCTTTGGTTGGCAAATCAAGGGCTACACAAAGTTGCATCGGTTCTCTTTTAAATTGTATTTTGGATGAAATTGTAACATTATTTTCTTGCAGTAAGTAAAAAGACACCATACTCTTTTTCTGGCTTTTTAATCGTGTTTACTTGTGTGCACTCTATATTTTTAAAGCCACTACTCTTTACTATCTCACAAAGCTTAGCGGTATCAAAACCATAGTGAAAAACGCCCTTGTTATCGGAGTGAAAACTTCCATCTTCAAGCTCAAGGTCTGCAATGGCGATAAATCCGCTCTCTTGTATATTTGTGTAAATTGTGGAAAAAAAACGCTCTAAATTCTCTATATGATGCAGAGTCATAGAGCTTACAAGCCCATCAAAGCTTCTTTTTAGTGGTGAGGCAATTATATCTTGGAGAAGTGGCTCTATACTTAACTCAGGAGTGTTTTTAGAGCAAAGTTCATCTAGCATACTGCGCGAAGTATCAACGCCATAAACTTTTCTAACATGTCGTGCTATCTCAAAGCCCAAAAGCCCTGTCCCAGTGCCAAAGTCTAAGAGTTCCATCTCATTATTGAGAGTAATTTTTTCTAAAATTGCTTCGCCTATTGTTTTTGTATTGGCATTGCTGTTTTTATCCCAATCTTTTGCTTTATCTTTAAAGTTGTCGTGTGGCATTTTTATCTCTATTTGTTGTTGTATTTTGAGGGAGGATATAGAGTAGAAAATCTACTCTATATTTTTATAATTTACAAGATTGAACCGCTGAAGCGATTGTTGCTACTACTGATGGGTCTTCAAGAGTTGAGATATCTTGAGTAATCTCTTCTCCTTTTGCTATTGAGCGCAGAATTCTTCTCATGATTTTTCCAGAGCGAGTTTTTGGAAGTCCTACAACAAAAACTACATCATCACAAAGAGCGATATTTCCTATCTCTTTTTGGATAACTTTGTTGATAGCTTTTACCTCTTCAACTTCATCTGCTATACCGCTGTCTGATTTTAAAACGATATAAGCAAAAATGCCCTCACCTTTTATCTCATGTGGCTTTCCTACAACTGCAACTTCTGCAACATTTGGATGTTTTTTGATAGCAGCTTCAACTTCAGCTGTTCCCATTCTATGCCCAGAAACATTGATAACATCATCAGTTCTGCCTGTGATTGTGATATAACCTGCTTCATCATAAATAGCACCATCACCTGTAAAGTAGACTGGTTTGCCATCTTTTTTTACATCACCAAAGTATGATTTTACAAATCTCTCGTTATCTCCCCAAACACCTCTAATCATTGCTGGCCAAGGACGAGTTACACACATAAGACCTTTTTCGCCAACTTCAGCTCTGTTTCCATTTTCATCTAAAATCTCAGCCATGATTCCTGGAAGCGGGAATGTTGCACAAGCTGGTTTTATAGGAGTTGCTCCTGGAAGCGGAGATACGATATGTCCACCTGTTTCAGTCTGCCAGTAAGTATCAACGATCGCACATTTACCGCCGCCTATTGCCTCATAGTACCATTTCCATGCTGGTGGGTCTATCGGCTCTCCAACTGTTCCTAATACTTTTAGGCTTGATAAATCATATTTTGCTGGTTCATTCTCACCCGTTTTATGTAGTACACGGATAGCAGTTGGAGCTGTGTAGAACTGATTTACTTTATACTCTTCAACCATCTTCCATGGACGACCTGCATCTGGATAAGTTGGAACACCCTCAAACATTATAGTAGTTGCACCCATCGCAAGTGGTCCATAAACTATGTAAGTATGCCCTGTAATCCAGCCAACATCGGCTGTACACCAGTAAGTATCGTTCTCTTTTACATCAAATACCCACTCCATAGTCATCTGTGCCCAAAGAATATATCCAGCTGAATTATGTTGAACACCTTTTGGCTTACCTGTACTTCCTGAAGTGTAAAGTAGGAAAAGAGGGTCCTCAGAGTCCATAACTTCTGGCTCACACTTTACATCTTGATGCTTGATAAGTTCATTGTAAGAGTAGTCACGCCCTGCAACCCAAGTCACATCTTCGCCATTTCTCTCAACAACTAAAACTTTTTTTACAGGAGTTTCGCCCTTTAGAGCCTCATCTACAACTGGTTTTAACATATACGGCTTATCTTTTCTAAATGCACCATCAGATGTAATTACAACTTTTGCCTCTGCATCTATGATTCTGTCTTTTAGTGCTTCAGCAGAGAAACCACCAAATACGATAGAGTGGATTGCCCCGATACGAGCACAAGCAAGCATCGCATAAGCAGCCTCAGGAATCATCGGCATATAGATGATAACTCTATCGCCTTTTTTAACTCCAAACTCATTTTTAAGAAGATTTGCAAATCTATTTACGTTGTAATAGAGTTCAAGATAAGTGATGATTTGCTTATCGCCTCTATCTCCTTCAAAGATAATCGCAGCTTTATTTTTACGGCTCTTTAAGTGACGATCTATACATTGAACTGAAACATTTAGTTTTCCGCCATCAAACCACTTTACAAATGGAAAATTACTCTCATCCATTACATTTGTAAAAGGTTCCATCCACTCTAGTTTCTCTTTTGCATAACTGCCCCAAAAACCTTCATAATCTCTTGTTGCATAATCTTGCAACTCTTGATATTCACACATATTTTTAATTCTAGCACTTTTGCTAAACTCTATATTTGGTTTAAAAACTTCTCTATTCACTGTTTTTCCTTTGTTAATTTTAAATATATCATCGCCGTCATAATTGCGTCATTAACGGCATTGTGTACACCCATATTGGGTATTGAGCAATTTCTTAAGATTGTATCAAATCGTAAATCAATATTTCCTTGTGGAATTAGTGAAATCGTTTTATCAAAGTATATTTCAGATACTTCAATCATTTTATTTGGAAGTGTTATTCCAAGAAGAGGCTTTGTATATCTATTTATCATACTCACATCAAACTCCAAATAATACCCTATAAGCGGCCTTGAGCCAATAAAATTTAAAAATTCTACAATACCCTCCTTTGTTGTTTTTGCATCCTTTAAATCAAATGGTCTGATACCATGAATTTTAATGCTAGTAGAGCTTATCTCTTTTTCGTTTTGTAAAAAAACTTCAAAAGTTTGAGATGTTAAAACCTTGTTGTCTTTTATCTTAACGGCCCCGATTGAGAGGATTTCATCCACTTTAGGATTTAATCCTGTTGTCTCTGTATCAAAGACAACATACTCCCCGCTTTTATCATCCTCAAATAAAAATTCAAATGCGCTATCTTTTAATTTTTTACGATTTGCATTTTTTTTAAAATTTGCGATAAAAGAGAACATTATTAAACAACCATATTTAAATGAAAGTGAAAGTTCATAAATTTTTTGAATTTATTTATGATTTTAAAACTGTCTTTTAGTAAATCTCTCTGATTTTTCTCCAAACTCAGAGGATTTATATAGTTCG
The DNA here is from genome assembly GCA_945870785.1 of Sulfurimonas crateris. Classification (GTDB taxonomy): domain Bacteria; phylum Campylobacterota; class Campylobacteria; order Campylobacterales; family Sulfurimonadaceae; genus Sulfurimonas; species Sulfurimonas crateris_B. The sequence continues at coordinate 3,792 of CAMBTK010000068.1, read as the reverse complement.
CTTCATCTATATTTTTAGCCTCCAACATCGCTTTTAATCTTATAGAGCTTAATGTATCAAAACTCTCTATAAGTTCAGTTGCAAATGTTTTGTCTATTACTCCATGATTATTTAACTCTTTGATTCTCTCTACTGTGTTTGTCTCTTTTATCTCATATTGAAGAGATAGCGTTCTTATGCCGTGAACTAGGGCAAAAATACCGCCTTTTTTGAGGTCTAACTTATCTTTACGCTCTTTTTGAAGAACAAACCCAGAAAACAGAGAAAGTGGAGTTTCAAAGCTCAAAACTGCTTTTGCAATATGCGCTAAAACATCATCTCTTGAGTGAAAACTGTTATGAAGATACTCTTTTAACTCATCAAGCAAAGAGCAATCCCCAGCGATACATTTTGCATCCAAGAAAATGCTCATGTTCTTAACACTCTCCTCACTCATATCATAAGTCCATGTTGTAATCAAATCTTTATATGCACTTGAATTTTTGCGCCAAAACTCATTGCTTACCATCACGTTACCACTGCATTTGGGAAATCCAAGTTCAAGTAGGTAACCATTTAAGCGCATCATTGGTTCACGAAAAAGCTCTATATCTACGCCATTTTTAATGATGAGAGCATTGTCTTGATCGCTCTTTAGAGTCTGCTCTTCTCGACCTTCACTTCCCATCACTATAAGTGCGCATTGATCTCTAAGTGAAGGCTCTACACACATCTCAAAGAGTTTGTTGTAGATTTTATCGTTTAGAGTTGCAATGAGTTTTGTGATATACCTTACCTTTACACCTTTTGCTCTAAGAGTAACAATAAGGCTTTTAAAGTCATGCCCAAGCGCTTTTAAGTCATCAATATTTTGCGCTTTATCTATCTGAACAGCTACAAGATGCGAGTGACTTGCAAAGTAACTTAGAAGGTCGAGTTGCTCTAAAACACCTACAATTTTATCTCCATCAACTACTACAACTCTCTTGATAGCATTGTGTGTCATCATAAGAAGTGCATTAAACAAGAAGTCATTTATATCTATGCTGATAATCTTTTTTGAAGCGATTGAAGATATATTTTTACTTAAATCGTTATCGCCTAAAAGCAGTTTTTTTCTCAAATCTGTATCCGTGACTATCGAGTAACCATTTTTCTCTTTTACAAGGATTACCTTTGATTTGAGTTTTTCCTGCTTTAGAAGTGCGCTATGTATAGTTTCATCTTCTTCAACAATACATGCGGTATGGAGAAAAATATCTGAAACCTTTGAGATAAGAAAAGGTGAGAGTTCACTTTGAGTGTCATAATCTTTTAGCTGTTTATGACGAGTTATAAAGTCTTGTAAAAAGTATCCTTGAATCTCCTTATCCTGCATCAAATCAAGAAAATCCTCTTTTTTGATCTCATAACAGATAAGGTCTTCATCAACTATAAACTTTGCTTTTGTGTTACCATAGATAAGTGCATCAGCATCAAAGCTATCTCCTGCTCCATACACATTATGAATCTCATCATCAATATACTCTGTTACAGAGCCTTTAATGATGATATAAAAAGCGATAGAGGAGATAGCAGGAGATACAAGAAGGGTTTGGTTTGGATAGTAAGCTATGTCGATTTTTTTCATCAGTCCATCCATAGCACTGGAGCTCAGTAGCTCAAATGGATGGATAGATTCGATAAGTTTTCTTTGATCTAAAATACTCATTTTATTTTCCAAATACCAAGAAATTTTGTTCCTCATTTTGTGACCACAGCGGTCTAGGCGAAGCAAAAGGAATTTACTTCCTTTTGCAAACATATCTAGTGAGAACTTGCACCCTCAGCACCGATACCTGTTTGAGCTCTGATAAACTGAGCATCAAATCTATCTTGCTCATCTTTAGCATCTTGAGACTTATCAGTAACCGAGAAGAACCAAGTCGCAGCAAATGCTACACTCACTGAGAACAACGCTGGGTATTTATAAGGGAAAATTGCTTCTGCATTATGCATAATATCAACCCAAACAACTGGACTAAGGATAACAAGGATAACCGCACTAGCAAGACCTAATGTTCCACCAATTACAGCACCACGAGTTGTAAGTTTTCTCCAGTACATTGAGAGCACAAGGATTGGGAAGTTTGCAGATGCAGCAATCGCAAACGCAAGACCAACAACAAATGCGATGTTTTGGTTCTCAAACGCGATACCCATAATAATTGCAACTACACCAAGAGCAACTGTTGCCATTTTAGAAACTCTCATCTCTGTCATAGAATCAACTCTGCCTTTTCTAAATACAGAAGCGTAAAGGTCATGGCTGATTGCAGATGCACCAGCTAGTGTAAGACCAGAAACAACTGCTAAAATAGTAGCAAATGCAACCGCTGAGATAAATCCTAAAAAGAAGTCTCCGCCTACTGCATGACTTAAGTGAATTGCCGCCATATTGCTTCCACCTAAAATCGGTGAACCGCCACTAACTGCATCTTTTGCAATATCAAGGTACTGAGGATTTTTAAATACCATAACGATAGCACCAAAACCGATGATGAAAGTTAAAATATAAAAATACCCAATAAAGCCTGTTGCATAAAATACTGATTTTCTAGCCTCTTTTGCATCACTTACAGTAAAAAATCTCATAAGAATATGTGGAAGACCAGCTGTTCCAAACATAAGAGCAACTGCTAAAGAAATAGCCGAAATTGGATCACTTACAAGTCCACCTGGGCTCATAATCTCGATACCTTTAAGCTCTGTTGCGTGTGAGAAAAGTGCACCAAAACTAAAATTATAGTGTGCCATAACAGCTATTGCCATAAATGAAGCACCAGATAGAAGTAAAAATGCTTTAATGATTTGTACCCAAGTAGTTGCAAGCATACCGCCAAACACTACATATAAAATCATAAGAACACCAACAAGTACAACTGCCAACTCATAAGAGAGTCCAAAAAGAAGCTGTATAAGTTTTCCAGAACCTACCATTTGCGCGATAAGATAAAGAACAACCGTTGCAATTGAACCAGAAGCTGCAAGTGTACGGATTGGAGTCTGCTTTAGTCTATATGAAGCAACGTCTGCAAATGTATATTTTCCTAAGTTACGAAGAGGCTCTGCAATCATAAATAAAATGATTGGCCAACCAACTAAAAACCCGATAGAGTAGATAAGACCATCATACCCTTTCATATATACAAGACCAGAAATTCCCAAAAATGACGCTGCCGACATATAGTCACCAGCTATCGCCATACCGTTTTGAAAACCTGTAATTCCACCACCTGCTGTGTAGAAATCTTTTGCACTCTTTGTGCGCTTTGCAGCCCAATAAGTGATACCTAAAGTTGCTCCAACAAATATAAGAAACATAACTATTGCAGAGATATTAAGACCTTGTTTTTGAACCTCGCCAGTAATTGCATCTGAAGCAAAAAGAGCAATAAAACCAAGAATTAAAAATAAAAATATTCTATTCATTAGTTCTCCTTTATCGAATTTTTAATTTTATTGTTTAAATCATCAAATTCACCGTTTGCTCTCTTGGTATAGATACCAGTTAAAACAAATGCGAAAATAATAACCGCCATCCCAATAGGAATACCAATTGTTGTTACCGAATCAGAAGAGATTGGTGTACCTAGTGCTGATGGGTTAAATGCTATCGTTAATATAAAAGCAAAATAGACAATCAGCATCAAAATAGATAGCTTTACAGCAAAACCATTTCTCTTTGAAATCAACTCTTTGTAGTTTGGATCGTTTTTTATCTTCTCAACCATATCTTTGTTCATCTAATTCTCCTTAGAAATTATAGTTAGC
>CAMBTK010000067.1 GCA_945870785.1 Sulfurimonas crateris | reverse complement strand
AAAATCAACTCAATCATTGTAAAACCAGCTCTTTTCATAAGAACTCCTTATATAAATAAAAATTGGGTTACCCAAATAACCTTAGCAAACATTATGAAGCATATAAGATTAATTGTTGCTTAATGTTATTGGCATATAACTTGGAACTTTTTCTCGTTCCACCTCTCCCGAGATGGAATGCATACGCGCAGGAGTCAAAGTTTATAAGTACCCGCTATCTTCCAGTGGTTTTTGTACGCCACAAACGCAAAAACAGCAGCTAAAATTGCACCTATTGGAAACAATATCGAAATAATGTCATTCATCTTTTTTAAGCTTCTCTATCTCTTTTTCTATTTTGCTATCAAAACAGTATATGAAAAAGTAGAAATAACAGCTATTAATGCAATAATGATAAGTAGTTGTTCCATCTTATAAATCTCCCAATTCTTTGATATGCTTTTCTATTTTTTTAGATGTTATAGACGCTATAGCTGATAAAACTATAATAAGAACTACACCAGAATAGAAAAGTATGTTGATATCTCCATCTAAATAGAGTTTTGATACACCTGCAATATCTGCAACTAAAATAGTTACAAAAATCTTAAACAACTCTTTGAGCCAATCTATATGTGCTTTTATTTCATCTATTTTTGCCATGAGTTATTATACACTAATGCAAATGAAAATAAGAAATAAAGAAAAACCCATTTTGGAACTCTATTTGCTTATAACACCAAAAAGAAGGAGTTTTTATGAGCATCGAAGTTTCTGCTACTCATGCACTTGCTGCAAAAGCGCTTGATTATAGAGCTATTCGTCAAGATATGATATCTTCAAATATCGCAAATGCTGATACTCCTTACTATAGACCAAGAGATATTCGTTTTGAAAACACTTTAGCAGAGCAAAAAGCCAAGATTTTAGATTTATCCTCTGCTAAACTATCTTTAGCTCAAACAGACTCTGCACATATAGCTCTAAGGGATGAGCCAGACAACACAAAAGCTAAAACTTTCTTCAGAGATGGACATATGGCTAGAAATGATGGAAACAGTGTTGATTTAGACGTTGAGACTACTGAGATGAGTAAAAACTCTATCATGTTCAACGCTTTAGTCAGCGCTATGAAAAAAGATTCTGGTATATTTAAGGGCGTTATAGAAGCCTCTTCAAAAATAAGTTAAGGATTAAGAGATGTCAAATTTTTTAAATAGTTTTGATATTAGCGGTTATGGGCTATCTGCTCAACGTGTTCGTGTAAATACCATATCTCAAAATATAGCAAACGCACAAACAACCAGAACTGATGAAGGCGGACCATACAGAAGAAAAGAGGTTGTCTTTAAAGCGATAGATTTTAATCAAGAGTTCAACAAAGCTCTAAGTGGCATGACTGAGAGTGCAAAATATCAAGACCCATTAAATGAGGGTGAATTTGGTAAGAGAGTCAATCCTGCTATAATGAGTGTAGTTGTTGATAAAATTTCACGTGATGACAAAGAGCCTCAAAAAAAGTACGACCCAGCACACCCTGATGCTGATGCAAATGGATATGTTGCCTACCCAAATATTAATCCAGTTATAGAAATGGCCGATTTAGTAGAAGCTACTAGAAGTTATCAGGCAAATGTAGCTGCATTTGAGAGTTCAAAAAACATAGCAAACAGCGCTATTTCGTTGTTACAATAAATAATAGAGGAAAATTATGAGTCCAATTGATGGAATTTCAGGCGTATCATCTGCCGAACTGTTAAAACAAAAAAGCAAGATTGAAAGTGGTGGTGGCGAAGATTTTGCCAAACATTTAAAATCTGCTATCAATGAAGTAAATGAACTTCAACAAAACAGCGAAGCAGCCCTTGGTGACATGGCTACTGGACAGGTTAAAGACCTTCATCAAGCAGCTCTTGCTATTGGAAAAGCTGAAACAAGCATGAAACTAATGCTTGAAATTAGAAATAAAGCACTAAGTGCATACAAAGAATTAGGTAGGACTCAGCTATAATACTTTTTAAAAAAGTAAGATAATAAAAAGTATGAACAGCCAAAATAAAAGCAAAAAAATATTTATACTCTATGCTCTGCTTGTTGCAGGTTTTTTACTTTTTTTAGTTGTAATGCTTATAAATACACTAAAACCTCGTGACCTTCCATCTCTTTATACAAAAAATACATCAAAAGCAACTCGTGGCGCTATCATAAGTGCTGATGGTTTTCATATCGCAACAACTGTAAAACTCTATAAAGCTATCGTAAATACACACTATATTGATTCAAAAAAAGCAGATTTATTTGTAAAACTCTTTAGTATATACTCCGAGATGGAACCAAAAGAGATTGAGAAAAGACTACGCCAAAAAGGTGTTGTTGTTCTTAGCTATAACATTCCTCAAAAACAAGCACAGTATCTTAAACAGCTATCATACGAACTAAGACGATTAAAAGTTTTTATAGAGAGAAAAAATCCAATAACTGGAAAAACGTCACTTCACGGGCTTAGCATAATAGAGAGCGGAGAGAGCAGAGAGTACGCCTATGATAAGCTTCTAACCCCTATCATAGGATATCCTCATAAAGTAGAAGAGGATGGGTATACCTATGTTAAGGGTGTTAAAGGTTTAGAGAAAAAATTTGAAAATGAGCTTCAAGCAAAACAAGATGAGCTAAGCCAAGGGCTAAGAGATGTCAACAGCTACATCATATTAAACAAAAACAGCTTTACAAAACAAGAGATTAATGGACTTGATATAAAGTTAAATATCCCTGTCTCTCTTCAGATAAGAGTTGAAAAAATGTTAGATATGATGCAAGAAGATCTTCGTGCAAAAGAGATTATGATAGCTGTTATGAACTCATCAACTGGAGAAATTCTCACTATGGCAAGTTCAAACAGATTTCTTCCAAAAGAGATAAAAACGAGTGACTATCCATCACTAAATAGTTCTATGATTGAGTATAGTTTTGAGCCGGGGAGTGTTATAAAAACTGTTACTTTTTCACTTCTATTAGATAAAGGACTTGTTAACCCATATGATATGATAAATGGTCATCATGGACGTTATACTATTGGAAATAAAACTATAACAGATGAGCATAAATTTGATTGGATAAGTGCAGAAAACATCATTGTTCACTCATCCAATGTTGGTATCGCTCAACTAGCACAAAAGCTCTCTGGTGGGGATTTCAATCAAGGTCTTATAGATTTTGGCTTCTCTAAAGCTTCAACTCCAGATTTAGTATATGAGAGAATTGGCTCAGTTCCAAGTGCAATGCAGTTAAATAACGAAATCTACAAAGCAACCTGCTCTTATGGGTACGGTATACGCGTAAACCTTATGCAACTCATTCGTGCATATAGCGCTTTTAACAACAACGGAAGAATTGTAACGCCTAAAATAGTCCACTCTTTTATAGACAACTACAAAAGAGAAATTCTAATACCAAATGAAGAGCAGATTCAAGTTATAAAAACATCAACCGCACAAAGAATGAAAGATATTCTAATCAAAACTGTCAATGAAGGAACTGGAACAAAAGCTAAAACAGATGGGCTTGAAATTGGCGGTAAAACTGGAACTGCACATATAGTTGAAGAGGGAAGATATGTTAATGAATATAACACAGCCTTTATTGGATTTGCAAATGATGAAAAAAGCAAATACACAATCGGTGTTATTGTTATAAAACCAAAAAAGAGCCAGTTTGCGGCACAAACTGCCGTACCTGTCTATAAAAAAATTATTGATTTATTGGTTGAAGAGAGCTACTTAAAGCCAAATATTATCGAGCAGCCTAGTGTTCCCGACGCTAGCCTCCACTAAGATAACGCTATTACCTAATTCTACTTTACTTATTTGAGTAAACTCCCTATTTAAAATAGCAACATACGAGATATCTAGCGGAGATAAAATCTCTCTCATATTTGCCACTATAAGTTCTGAATCAAGAATACCTCGCATAACCATAGCAGTAGCACTCCGTAAAGATGTAGATATTTTTAGCGCTTCAACTCTTTGTAATGGCGTTAGATACGCGTTTCTACTGCTAAGAGCCAACCCATCTTTTTCTCTAACCGTATCAACCGCAACAATCTCTACGCTCATAAAAAATTGCTTAACCATCAAAGAGATTAGGTTTAGCTGTTGCGCATCTTTTTTTCCAAAGTAAGCTCTTGTTGGACTTACGATATTTAGAAGTTTCATAACAACCGTTAAGACGCCGTTAAAATGGCTCGGTCTACTCTCCCCTTCTAAAACATATCCTCTAACCTTTGGAGCAAGAAGTGACACTTCATCCGAGCTGTAAATATCATCTGTTTTTGGAAAAAAAAGTATATCAACTCCGCAAAGCTTACATATCTGTTTGTCGGCTTCATCTTTTTTAGGATATTTGTCTAAATCTTCACCCCTTAAAAATTGTGTAGGATTTAAAAAGATAGAAACAATAACAAGCTCATTTTGCTCTTTTGCTTTTTTGATAAGTGAGATATGACCTTCATGCAAAGCGCCCATTGTTGGTATAAAACCGATAGAGCGGTTCTCATTTTTAAGATACTCTTTTAGCTCTATGGGTGTAGAGATAATCTTCATTTTAAGCCTCAATTTAATATAATCGCGCAATTATACACTATTGGACAAATTTTATGGATAACTACGAATATACAGAACTTTTAAAAAATCTCTCAAAAAAAATGAGCAATATCACAGGTGTTGTAGAGCCTGAAAAACTAAATAAAAGACTCAGTGAAATTAACGAGCTTGAAAACTCTCAAGATTTTTGGAATGATGCAGCAAATGCGGCTTTGATTCAAAAAGAGAAAACTCAATGTGAGCGAAAACTAAAAAAATACAACCTCGCAAAAAATGCTATTGATGATGCTAGAGAGCTTTATGAGATGGCAAAAGATGAAAATGACGATGACTTAATCGCAGAGTGTTTTAGCGGTGCAGAGCTTATCGAAGAGCTTATCCGTACAATGGAGATTGAAGTACTTCTAAGTGAAGAGACTGATGGAAATAATGCTATCCTCTCAATTCACCCTGGAGCTGGCGGAACAGAGAGCCAAGACTGGGCTTCTATGCTTCTTAGAATGTACAAAAGATTTGCCGAGAGACGTGAATGGAGCGTTGAACTTCTTGACTATCAAGCTGGTGATGAAGCAGGTATAAAAGATGTTTCTTTGCTTATCTCAGGAGAAAATGCTTATGGCTATCTAAAAGCAGAAAATGGTATCCACCGTCTGGTGCGTATCTCTCCATTTGACTCTAACGCGAAAAGACATACATCTTTTAGTTCTGTAATGGTCTCTCCTGAAGTTGATGATGACATAAATATAGTAATTGAAGATAAAGATATCCGAGTAGATACATATCGTTCAAGCGGTGCTGGTGGGCAACATGTTAACAAAACAGAGTCTGCCATTCGTATAACACATATAGCAACTAATGTAGTTGTACAGTGTCAAAACGACAGAAGTCAGCATAAAAATAGAGCTACTGCTATGAAAATGCTAAAATCAAGACTCTATGAGTTGGAACTTGAAAATCAAAAAGCAGAAATTGCAGGTATTGCAAAAAGCGAAATCGGTTGGGGGCACCAAATACGCTCTTATGTAATGCAACCATATCAACAGATTAAAGATACAAGAAGCAATATAGCTTACTCAAATGTGAGTGCTATACTAGATGGAGATATTGATAAGATGATTGAGGATGTGCTTATAGCTCAGAATCGCTCTTAGGCTTAGCAATAAAACTATACCCCAAGAAAAGTGCTCCAAATACCATACTCGCTATAAGTAAATGCTCTATTTGTTGTTGTTGAGAATTTTGAAGCTCTTCCATAAACTTTGTTCCATCAGGTTTTTGACTCTGTTTTGAACTAGCTCCTGAGCCACCTTTTACACTCGCCTCCATTCTAGCAACATTGGCTAAAGCTATCTCATTTTCACTAATACCCTCTTTTGGCGCAATCCAAAAGAAGAGTACAAAACCAATTAGAAGCATAAAAATACCTACAACTCTAAAAATAACTACTTTATATTTAATAAAAATCTCTCTCATTTTTTTGCCTTTTTATAAACTAAATTATGTCAAACTTCTTGTATGAATATACTTAAAGAATTTAAAACAAATGATAATTGTTCTTATTTAGACGGCAAAAATCAGACAACTCACTACAAAGTAATTGATGATTGTTCTATCTCTTTTTGCCAAGAACTCATAGAAAGAGGATATAGAAGATTTGGAAAAATGTACTTTAGACCAGTATGCAGCGGATGTGATGAGTGTAAAAGTATAAAAATTGATGTCAATAATTTTAACTTCTCTTCTTCTCAAAAAAAAGTTTTAAAAAAAGCATCAAACATTAAAAGCTATATACAAAAGCCAACTATGAGCAGAGCCCATCTTGAACTTTTTGATAAATACCATCTTTTTATGAAAGATAAAAAAGGATGGGAATATACGCCATCTTCTGCTCAAAGTTACTATAGCTCATTTGTAGATGGGCACCACGATTTTGGATATGAAGTATTGTATTATTATGAAGGTACGTTAATTGGAGTTGATCTTATTGATGTTCTTCATGATGGCATTTCATCTATATACTTCTACTACGACCCCGAGTACTCTAAATACTCACTTGGAAGAGTATCTCTTTACAATCAGATACTCTTTGCAAGAAATAGTAACAAGAGGTGGATATATCTTGGATATTATGTAAAAGAGTGTCCTTCACTTGCATATAAAGCACACTACACACCATATTTAACTCTTCAGGACAGACCAGAACTCAATGAAGATGCATATTGGTTATAGATAAATTATTTCATAAAACAATAATATTTTTATTTTTTTTATTATAATTTCACTATGATAAAAAAAATAACAACTGAACTCATCTATTTCTTGGCTATATTGTTGGTGCTCTCTGTTTTACAGCACTCAGATTTACTTAGCTCACCACTTGTTAGAATAAATCTTATGACAGAAAAAGGGAACTTTATACATCCTCTGCTCTGGACATCTGGCATTTATATTTTGATTGGTTTTGTGAGATTAATTATAAAATTTATAATTTTTTTAAAAAATAAAAATAAAAAGTAGGAGAGTTTTTTTTGCGTTCTAAAGAGAAATAATACTTCATAAAGAAGTATTATTTAGTTATATTAACCATTTCTCTTTTTAATGATCTCTTCAGATACATTTCTTGGAACTTCTTCATAGTGATCGAATTCCATAGAGTATGTAGCACGCCCTTGAGTTGCAGAACGAAGGTCAGTTGAATAACCAAACATCTCAGCCAAAGGAACAAATGCGTCAACAATTTTGTTTCCGCTTCTATCGCTCATATTTGTAACTTGTCCACGACGACGGTTAAGGTCACCGATAACATCACCCATATAATCTTCAGGAACTTCAACTTCAACTTTCATAAGAGGCTCTAAAATAGCAGGTTTTGCTTTTCTACAACCCTCTTTGAATCCCATTGAAGCAGCAAGTTTAAATGCCATCTCATTAGAGTCAACTTCATGGTATGAACCATCATAAAGAGTGATATCAATATCTTCCATAGGATAACCAGCAAGAACACCGTTACTCATAGTTTCAGCACAACCTTTTTCAACAGCTGGGATATACTCTTTTGGAATTACCCCACCTTTGATTTCATTGTGGAATACAAAACCTGTTCCTGCATCACCTGGCTTAATAGTAAGATAAACATGTCCAAATGCTCCACGACCACCAGATTGCTTAGCATATTTGTACTCTTGGTTAACTGTTTCTCTAATAGTCTCACGGTAAGAAACTTGTGGCGCACCAACTTCAGCTTCTACTTTAAACTCACGTTTCATACGGTCAACAAGAATTTCAAGGTGTAGTTCACCCATTCCAGAAATAATTGTTTGTCCCGTTTCTTCGTCAGTATGAACTCTAAAAGATGGATCCTCAGCAGCAAGTTTACCTAATGCAAGACCCATTTTTTCTTGGTCAGCTTTAGTTTTTGGCTCAACTGCAACAGAGATAACAGGCTCAGGGAATGTCATTCTCTCTAAAATTACTTTATCATCTTCTGAACATAAAGTATCTCCAGTAGTTGTGTATTTTAATCCAACAACTGCTGCAATCTCTCCAGCATAAACTTCTTTTACCTCTTCACGCTTGATAGCATGCATCTTTACTATACGCCCAATTCTCTCTTTTTTATCTTTAGTAGAGTTATGAACGAACGATCCAGCTTCTAGTGATCCACGATAAACACGAATAAATGTCAATGTTCCAACAAATGGGTCTGTCATGATTTTAAATGCTAATGATGCAAATTTTCCATCATCAGTTGATGGAACAATAACTTCTTGCTCCTCATCATCCATCATTGTTCCTCTGATTGCAGCACATTCAGTTGGAGCAGGAAGGTAAGCAACAACTGCGTCAAGAAGAGTTTGAACACCTTTGTTTTTAAATGCTGTACCAGCTGTCATTGGAACAATATGCATACCAATTGTAGCAGCTTTAATACCTGCAATAATCTCATCTTCAGTTAACTCTTCACCCTCTAAATATTTCTCGGCAAGGTGTTCGTTACCATCTACTTCAGAGATAGATTCAATCATTTTTTCACGATACTGTGCAGCTTTTTCTAGCATATCAGCAGGGATTTCTTCTACATGGTAATTTGAACCCATAGCAGCATCTATATCCCAAACAATAGCTTTCATCTTTACAAGATCGACTATACCAGCGAAACGCTCTTCTTCACCAATTGGTAATTGGATAGGAACTGGATTACCTTTAAGACGTGTACGAATTTGCTCTTCAACTGCATAGAAATTTGCGCCTGTTCTGTCCATTTTGTTAACAAATACGATTGATGGTACGCCATAACGATTTCTTTGTCTCCAAACTGTCTCAGACTGTGGCTGAACACCACCAACTGCACAAAATACAGAAACTGCACCATCAAGAACACGCATTGAACG
>CAMBTK010000066.1 GCA_945870785.1 Sulfurimonas crateris | reverse complement strand
GTGCCAAATAGGCGTTAAGAGGGTACGTACCCTTTTGATAACAAAAGGATACAATAAGTTTGTTTAATGTTTAATATAGAGACCCAACACCTGATACTGCACATACCAAATAGCAACTGACACCACATAGCCTATAAATATAGTCCATGAATATTTCATGTGTGAGCCAAACGTATATATTCCAGGCAGTTTGCCCATTACACCTACACCTGCTGCAGAACCAAATGAGATGAGTGAACCACCGACTCCTGCAGTCATAGTTACAAGCATCCACTGGTCAACGCCCATGTCTGGATTTGCTTTTAAAATAGCAGACATAACAGGAACATTATCTACGATGGCAGATAAAAATCCAACACCTATATTTGCCCATGTAGAGCCTAAAACAGAAGGGTCATACACAACAGCCGCAAGAGATAGCCAGCCTACAAAATAGAGTGCTCCGACCGCAGCTAAAATACCGAAGAAGAATAGAAGAGTATTATTCTCTATCTTTGCAATGGAGTGAAAAACATTGAACTCACTTTTATGAACTTTTTTAAGTCTATAAGCAAAGAGTTTAAGAAGTGACAATCCAAAAAGCATTCCCCACATTGCCGGTAAGTGAAGTACTTGATGCGAAAAAACAGCACATAGTATTGTAAATACGCCAAGACCTATAACAACTTCTGCACCCTTCATCATCTCAGGCTTTTTCTCTGTACTTGCATCAAAGTGAGGAGTCTCATCAGGCACAAATCTGCTAAGCAAATAGCCTGTTACAAGAAACCCTCCAATTGCAGATGGAAACAGAAATAAAAAGTCAACAAATTCACCCTTTCCTGCCGCCCATGCCATAAGTGTCGTAATGTCTCCAAAAGGACTCCATGCACCGCCTGCATTTGCAGCGACTACTATATTGATAGCTCCCGGAACTAAAAATGAAGCTTTTTGACGCTCAATCGTAATAAGAACGGTTGATAAGATGAGAGCTGTTGTTAAGTTGTCTGCAACCGGAGAGATAAAAAATGCCAATAAACCGGTAGCCCAAAAGAGTTTTTTATAGCTATACCCTTTTGAAACAAGGTTATATTTAAGTCTGTCAAAAATACCCATGTGAATCATAGATTCAATGTAGACCATAGCAACAAACAAGAAGAAAAAGATCTGTGCAATCTCTAAAATAATATGCTCAACTTGTGTATGGACAAGATCCATATTCATACCGTTTAGCGCATAATAAAAAGCAATCAAAATAAAAAGAAAAGTACCTGCGAAGAGAGCCGGCTTGGCTTTGTCTATATGGTATTTCTCCTCAGCGGCAACAAAGTAATACCCGATTACAAATATGATTAGGGAAGCAAATCCAACCCATGTCATGGTCAAATCAGGAATCACATCGCTGCTGCCCCCCGAGCTTGCAAATGCAAAACTAAAACTAAACATAATAATTAACAACTTAATCACTATCATCCTTTTTTATAAAATGTACTCCGATAGACTCATCTCTTGCTAATGCAGCAAGCACAATCTCTTTTGCCGTAAGTAGACGAAATTTCAGAAGTTTACCGATTTTTTCATTTAAAAGAGCATTAATTTGATCCAATGCACTCTTTAAACCCTTTTTTGTTCTTACAATGGAAACGTTCTCCCACATGATTTTTCTAAGGAGATTTTTTTTCTCTTTATCCTCTTTATAGCTCATTACCTCATCGCTTACTTCAAATTCGATATCTTTTTTAACATGCTTCTTTTTTAAAATATCTTCAACTGCTCTCTTTCCAAAAACAAGTCCCTCTAAAAGAGAGTTAGAAGCAAGTCTGTTTGCGCCGTGGACTTTTGTAGAGGCAACTTCACCTATGGCATAAAGAGATTTAATGCTCGGAACTGCACCGTTTATGTCAGTTTTAATTCCACCTATTGCATAATGAAAAGCAGGTGAGATAGGAACTCTCTGTTTTGGAACGTCAAAACCCAGTAGCTGTAAATTTTTATACAGGTTTGGAAATCTTTTCGTAAAGTAAACATGGTCAAAGTTTTTAAACGACAAATATGTCTGCAAACCTGTTTTTTTATTATGGTCATATATCGCTTTACTCACTATATCTCTTGAGGCAAGTTCCCCTCTCTCGTCATAATCAAAAAGAAATCTTCTTCCCTCTTCATCTTCAACAGTAGCACCCTCGCCTCTTAAAGCCTCCGTCAAAAGCAATTTTTGAGCAGAGTCGTTATCTACATAGACGGTAGGATGAAACTGCATCATCTCCATGTCGGCAAGCTCTATACCCTTCATAACACAAAGACCTTGCATATCCGCACTGATACATGGTGCGTTTGTATGATACGCGTACAATGAGCCTACTCCGCCGCTTGCGATTATCACATTGTCGGCATAAATATTTCTGCGTTCTCTGTGATCAAGAACCGTTACACCGTAGCACTCACCATCTTTTATAAGCAAATCCACTACTCTGGCATCGGTTAGCATCGGATGAGGATTTTGCTCTAACAAAAAGTAGTGCATGTATCTGCCTGTTGCATCTCCTCCGGCATGGAGTATTCGCTCTTTTGAGTGAGCCGCCTCTTTTGTATAGAGAAGTTTTCCGTCTTTATCTCTGTCAAACTCAAATCCGCGAGCGATAAGATCATCTATAATGGCTTTTGAACTCTCGCTCAGCACTCTTACAGCCTCTTCACTACAAAGTCCTGCTCCTGCATCAAGCGTATCTTGTACATGCAGAGGAATATCCTCCGCATCAATCGCCAGAGCTATGCCGCCTTGAGCATAGAAACTGTTACACTTAAATGTCTCTCTTTTGTTTATTATGAGAACTTTTTTATTACGAGATAGGTGCATAGCAGCGTAAAGACCTGCCACGCCTGCACCTACGATTATTACATCATATTTCATCTGCTGCTTTCATTGTTATCGCCGCTAGGCTTTTTAATAATAAATTTTACATTCTTATCACTCTGCGGTGCAGAGTCTAAATAATATGGGTCACCCCTGTACCCACATCCACTCAAACTTAACAAAAACATTGCTATAATTACCAGATGAAAAACGCTAGTCAAATTATAAATTCCATTCAAAGCAGACCTCAATTCTCTAAACTATCTTATTATAAATGTATAAAAATAGTTCAATCTATGTTTACTCCGCCTATACAAAGAATGATTAACTTCGCCTACATTAAAAACAGAACTCTATTTTTTGTATTTAATCATCCTGTTGGGAAACAAGAGTTTGATAATAGTATACAAAGCATTAAAAGTGCTTTAAAGTTCCTTATGCCACAAGAGTGCAAAGAGTGCGATGAGAATCTGTTTGATGACATAAAAGCTTTTGTAACGCACACTCCAAAAAAGCAAGAAGAAGAATTCAAAGAGATAATGCAAGTTTACAAAGAGCGTTCAAGCGGTAATTTTGAGATAAATGTTCATGATGAAAAGTTAGATTCGCTCATCCGCTCCATCCAAGAGATCATTAAGAGCCGTAAATGACGCTTGAAGAGACCATAAAACAACTTCCTGATTGTGCAGGAATATACCAGTATTTTGACAGTGAAGGACGACTTCTTTACCTAGGCAAAGCAAAAAGTCTAACAAAAAGAGTAAAGAGCTATTTTAACTTCATGCCTGAGTTAAAACCAAACTCAAACCTCTCAAGCAGAATCACAAAGATGATTTCTCAAACTGCTTCCATGAACTACATAGTGGTAAACTCAGAACATGATGCATTGATACTGGAAAATTCTCTTATAAAACAGCTTACTCCAAAATATAATATTCTGCTTCGAGATGATAAAACTTACCCGTATATCTACATAGACAACTCGCAGGAGTATCCGAGATTTGATATAACAAGAAAAATTATAAAATCTTCAAACATCAAATATTACGGTCCATACTCGGTAGGAGCTAGAGATATTTTAGACTCCATCTACGAAATCTGCCACCTTGTTCAAAAGAAAGGATCTCTAAAATCAAAAAAACTCTGCCTCTACTATCAGATAGGAAAATGCCTCGGTCCATGTGAGTTAAATATTTCACATGAGCGATATAAAAAAGAGGTTGACATGGCTGAAGAGCTTATCAAAAATAAAAAAGTATTACTCTTTAAACTTGAAGAAAAAATGCACTTTTATGCCGAGAATCTTCGTTTTGAAGAGGCTCTTAAAATGAGGGACAGAATAGAAAGAATAAGCCGCTCAGAGATAAAGAGCGAGATTGATTTTGCAAGCAACGAAAACTATGACATCTTTGTAATAAAAGACAGCCCATCAAAAGCGGTAGTCGTTAGAATCTTTATGCGAGAGGGCAAGATTATCTCATCTTCACATGACTACATACAGTTAAACGAGGGATTTGATGAAGGCGAACTCTACCAAAGAGTCTTGATGGATTTCTACAAAGATGAAAAACCGCCTATCATTGCACCCATTTTAGTCGCCTCCGAGTTTGATGGAAAAGATGTAATAGAGGAGTATCTCAGCACACTATTTGAGAAGAAAGCAGAGATAAAAGTACCTAAAATAGGAGAGAAAAAGCATCTTATAGATTTGGCTCTCTTAAATGCAGCAGAGCTTTTAAAAAGGGGAAATGCACAAAAAAGTGATGAGATTACTAAAGAGATAGAAGATCTCTTTGCTCTTCAAAGAGTTCCAAAGAGAGTGGAGATATTTGACAACTCCCATATGGCGGGGATGGCTACAGTAGGTGCTATGGTGGTTTATGAGAGCGGAGTATTTGATAAAAAAAGTTATCGAACCTACCATCTTGAGGCGAAAGATGAATACTCTCAAATGCGAGAGATGCTCCATAGAAGAGTGGATAGTTTTGCTAAGAATTCTCCGCCTGATTTATGGATTTTAGACGGTGGAAGCACACTTTTAAATCTAGCAATTGAAATTTTAGAATCAAGCGGAGTTTTTTTAGATGTGATTGCCATATCAAAAGAGAAGATTGATGCAAAAGCACATCGTGCAAAAGGAAAGGCTAAAGATATCATACATACAAAAGATGATACTTTTAGACTCCAAGAGAGCGACAAAAGGCTTCAATGGGTGCAAAAGCTAAGAGATGAAGCACATAGATCTGCCATCAATTTCCATAAAAAAACAAAACTAAAAATTGACCAAGAGAGCAAACTTCTCTCACTCCATGGGATATCACAAGCAAAAATTATCAAACTGATAAATCACTTCGGCACATTTGACGCACTTAAAAAACTAACCGCCCAAGAGATAAGTTCTGTTTTAAATATCAAAGATGCAAATATAATAAAAGATATTTATAAATAAGTTTTTTTTTAAACAATAAATGATATATTTAGTTGCATTTATAATATAAACTTTCTATTATAAGCTTAAAAAGTGGATGTTTTGCAGGAAGTTTGTTACCTATTTTGTATGCAAAGGTTATTTATGAGTGAAGCCGTACCTAAAGATGAAGAGTATATTTTTGAGGGCAAACCTGCTATCAGTCAAACTGATTTAGATGGTAATATAACTTTTGTAAATAGAAAATTTTGTGAGATATCCGGCTACATGGTAGATGAACTTATCGGAAATAATCATAATAAAATAAAACATCCAGACACTTCTAGTGCGACAATTGAGAAGATGTACAATATTTTAAAAGCTGCTAAGGTTTACAACGGTATATTTAAAAACCTTCGTAAAGACGGTTGTTATTACTGGATTGATATTGAAATTGCTCCTGTCTTTAACAAACAAGAACGGATAATCGGCTATATTGCTATCAGCAGACCCTCTCCAAGAAAAAATATTCAAGAATATGAAAAAATTTACAATCAAAATGAACACCTCGAAGGAGAAGTATTAAATGTTAATCTATAACCACGACAAAGAGTTCTTAGGGATAGATGAGAGTGACTTAAAGGCTTTGTCTATTTCAAACTTAACAGAACTACAAAGCCAAGCAGCAGATTTTGCTGATCTATTTGTAAAAACACCCGGATATATTCATAATTTTAAAAATATCCACTGGATTGATTATATTGCATGCGGCGAGAGCGGTGAAGAACAAAAAGTTATTATTAAAATAAAAGATAAAAGCTATGTGTCCTCTATCAGTATTAAGACCATCTATTTAATAGACAATCCATCACAAAAAGCGTACATTGTCAATCTTAATAATATAAGAAATCTCTCTGCAAGTGAGAGCCAGACTCTTTTAGCATCTGCTGAACAACAGAGCCTTGAAAAGCCTACAGTAACACCTAAAGCAGCCAAACCGATAGAAAAACAAAAAGATTTGCCACTTGAAGAAAAAGTTCTCCCACAAGCCATTTTTGACCCCTATGATTTACACCCTGATGAAGTCGCACCGATTATAGAACAAGACATAACGCCGGTTGCTGCTTTGGATACAAAACCTATAGATGAAGCAAAAGAAGAGATTAAAGAAGAGACTAAACCTAGAGAAACTGCAGAAAATACTCTTCTTAAAGAGACACCAAAAGCAGAACAAATTATCGATAATGTTAATGATAAAGAAGATGATCTTTTTGCAAACTACATATATAGCCCTCAAGTTCCTTCAGATGATCTCGGCTTGCCGATTGACCTTATAGAGGAGTTTGTCGAAGACTTTATTGCTCAGGCAAATAGTTTTAAAACCAATCTCTACGACTCTATGAAAAACGGTGATATAAATAACTTAAAAGTACTAGCACACAAACTAAAAGGTGTTGCTGCAAATTTAAGAATTGAAGACGCACTGGATGCCCTGACAAAAATAAATTTATCTCACGATTTAGATGTTATACAAACTAATTTAGACAGATTCTACAAAATCATCCTTAAGCTATCAAATAAAAAAGATATATTGATTGAGCCTGAAGTAAAGAGTGAAATAAAAGAAGTAGAAGATGATTTTATTTTAACTTTTAAAGACGATACTTTTAACCACAAGGCAAAAAAAAGCCGCTCTGATTTTGATACCGATACCACATCGGATATAAAAATTAGCGATTCACATGTTCCTGATTTTATTGAACTTCCTGAACTTGCAGATGATGAATTTTTAAAACAGCCGGTAAAACTTGACGAAAGTGAAATATATGATGAAGATTTATTATTCTTGGATGATAAAATCGATACACAAGAGCTCTATGATAAAAAAAGAGCAGCACATGAGATTGGTTTAGACATGGAGAGCTTTAATGTACTCTTCGAAGATTACATGATTGAGAGCAGAGAGCTGGCAAACTTGATTACAAAATCTATCCAAGAGAACGATCTTACAAAATCTAAAAATGCTGCTATAAAACTAAAAGGCATGAGTGAAAATATGAGAGTGCATAATTTTGACAATGATTTGGAAATGATTATTAATGCCGATGACACCGCAAATCTCTACGTCGTAGGTGAAAATATAATCTTGATGCTAGACGCTCTTTCAAATATAAAAGGCTGAAAGTGCATTTTGGACTAAAAAATAGACTGAAGCTCATTAGTCTTTTACCCATAAGTGTCCTCTTTAGTATAACAAGTTACTATGTTTACAACTCATATTATGATTATGAAGCAGCAAAACAGCTACGTGTAAGACTTGAGCAAAATAAGCATATCAATGAAATAATAGGCAATGTTGCCCGTGAACGGGGAATGAGTGCCATGTATCTCGGCGATACTACCCAAAATGTTTTACAATCTTTAAATGAACAAAGAAAAGTTGTTGATGAGAAAATCACAATCTATCTTGAACATGCCAAAAAAGAGCAGATACCAGATACTAACTCCAAACATAAAGAAAAACTAAACTCAAATACAGATAATGTACTTTTATACATTGCAAAAATTAAATCCATTAGACCTCTCGTAGACGAAAAAAAAGTAGAATTTAATGAGATGTTTATCAATACATATACCCAATCTCAAAAAGAATTTATTCAACTACTTGAAAAGATTACAAACAAAGAGATTGATAATGAGATTAACGAACTCTACTCTTTATATATCTCAATGGTAAATGCAAAAGAGGCTTCTGGGATTGAGAGAGGATACATTTCATATATTCTTTCTCGCTCAACTCCGCTATCGAGTGAAGATTTAAATAGATGGATCTCTATTATAGGTAGAGCAGATGCCCTCAACTACGACAGAATACAAAATGAAGAGTTAGTAAATAAACTAGATGCTATCTTTCAAACGCCACAGAATAAAGAGCTATTTGCAGATGTAAACAGCGAAAGAACAAGAATCATTACAGTTGCAAACAGCGCAAAGTATACTATCACTTCAGGAGTATGGTTTACGATGCTCTCAGAGAAGATTGACATCATCTCCAATGCAGAAAATCTACTACTTGAAACTATGGATGCAAGGGCTACAGAGATAAAAAACAACTCTTTGCAAATTTTAATTATCGCCTTTAGCATTTGGATTATTTCTATTATCTTAGCACTTCTTGGCTATTTACTCTCTAGTGCAATTACAAAAAATATTAGACACCTCGAAAACGTACTAAAAAAAGTTGCTAAAGATTATGACTCAGGAGAGAGAAAAATCAACTTACAAACTTCAGAAGGTACCAATTTAGCTTATCAACTCCTTGAAGAGATTATAGAAGAGACAAAAAAAGATAAAATTTTTGCACAAGAAGCAAGCGAAGCAAAATCAATGTTCTTAGCGAACATGTCTCATGAAATTCGCACGCCGCTCAACGGTATCGTAGGATTTACAGAGCTTTTAAAAGATTCGGGTCTAAGAGATGAACAGATTGAGTTTGTGGATATCATAGAGAAAAGCTCTGAAAATCTTCTTGAAATAATAAATAATATTTTAGACCTGTCAAAAATTGAGAGTAATAAACTTGAAATTGAAAATATTGTATTTAACCCTATTATAGAGTTTGAAAGTGCTATTGAAGTTTATGCAGTTCGTGCAAGTGAAAAAAATATTAACTTAGGCTGTTTTATAGATCCGCATCTTGAATTTTCTCTCAAAGGAGATCCTACCAAACTCAAAGAAGTTATTATAAACCTTCTCTCAAATGCAGTTAAATTTACCAATAGCGGCGGTTTTGTGAATGTCAACATTATAAAAATAAACTCTAATCTGCCAGATAAAACAAGAGTCAAATTTGAGGTTCAAGATAGCGGCATAGGTGTCACGGGTGAGCAAAAATCTAAAATCTTTGAAGCTTTTTCTCAAGCCGACACTTCAATTACGCGTAAATATGGAGGCACAGGACTTGGACTTACTATTTCTAGTAATTTTGTCGAGTTAATGGGAGGCAAGCTTGATTTAGAGAGCAAAATCGGAGATGGAACAACCTTTTTCTTTACACTTGATTTTGAAAATCTTGAAACACCCGGTGAAGGCTCTCAAAACAGCCTAGCCAACCTAAATGCGCTTATCTTTAGCGATTTGATAAAAATGAAAAAACAAGATAAAAATCTAAGAGAGTATCTTGATTACCTTGGAGTAGGCTATAACACATTTAAAAATATAAACAAGGTCGAACTCCTTGAAAAAGAGATGCATCATGATATTATATTTGTAGATTATGATTATGTAAACGATAATGAACTATTTGAATTGACAAAACTCTCACAAAAAGTTATTGTTTTAACAAAGTCAAATTTAATTAAAAAAGTGGACTCTTTAGGTTTTGATATTTTTAAAACTCTCTATGAGCCACTGCACTACTCAAAGTTAAGACAGACTCTAGAAAACTATCTTATCTTAAGTTCCTCCGGAGAACTTGCTAAAAAAATATCCCGCAAAAAGTTTGATATAGGAAAGTCAAAATTTATAGCAAATGTTTTAGTTGCAGAGGACAATATTATAAATCAAAAACTAATTAAACGAACCCTTGAAGATTTAGGATTATCGGTTACTATTGCCAATAACGGTCTTGAAGCATTTCAAAAAAGAAAAGATGGTAATTTTGATATTATTTTCATGGATGTTCAAATGCCGTTTTTAGACGGTGTTGAAGCAACTGCTGAAATCTTAGAGTGGGAAAAGGATTATAAAGTCCC
>CAMBTK010000065.1 GCA_945870785.1 Sulfurimonas crateris | reverse complement strand
ACAGATATAACGATGCCAAAAATGGATGGCGTGGTTCTTAGTAAAAATCTAAAACAGATAAATCCAAATCAAGATATTGTAATTATCTCTGCTCATAGAGATATTGAGTATCTCGTAAAACTTGTAGATATAGGAATCAAACAGCTTATATATAAACCATTTGATCATCAAGAGTTGCTCTACAGACTTCTTAGAGTATGTGAGGATAAGGTTCTCTCAAATGGTATGGATGATTATAAAAAAGATTGTTCATCTATGATCAGTGACAAATCTACGTTAAATAAAAATCATGAGAATATAAAAACAATCTATAAGCATACAAACAAAACTATATTTACTTTGAATTCTGAGATGAATGAGGACATAGAGTACTTATTGGAGTTAAGAGATGATTTGCAAACTCTTGTAGATGGCATACACTATGGAGCAGATGCAAAAGATATAAATGCCATAAGTGCGCTTTTATCAAAGATATACACGCTTTTGTCTCAAATAGGGGCTACTACAAATATATCTATAGTTATATTTGAACTTGCAAACTTTTTAGAGAGTATAAATTTCGAGCTGCTAAGTGATGAGCAAAAATCAAAACTTTCAATGATAGAGTTTATATATGATGATATTGCAAAATTTATAGATTTGGTATTTGTAAAAAAAGAGGTGCAGGATACTTCATATCTTGAAGACTCTTTGCGTTCTTCACTAACGCAGTTAAAGCAGAGTGTATTTGATGACTTTTTAGTAGAAGAAGAGCTTGAGTTATTTTAAAAAAAAGGGGATGTTGTGAATATTTTTAAAGAGTTAAAAGAGTTTGCAAAAGATTTGACTCTTCTTATAGTTGAAGATGATATAGCTCTTAACGGGGAACTATATGAGCTATCAAAACTTTTTTTTATGGATGTAAAAGTTGCTAATAATGGGCAAGAAGGACTTGACTTATATAACAAAGAAAAATTTGACATAATCCTAAGTGATGTAACTATGCCAATTATGAATGGTGTGGAGCTTTGTAAAAAAGTAAAAATCATAAATCAAGACCAAGCCATTATCGTACTCTCTGCACATAATGAAGTTGAGTATTTTGTTGAGTTGATTGATATAGGAATACGTCAATTTATACATAAGCCTTTTAAAGATGATGAGTTTTTATATAGGCTTCTTAAGGTTTGTGAAAATGTATCTTTAGCTAAATTTTATAAAGAGGAGAAGGAGTTTATTATGGATGAAGAGACTCCATCTGCAACGGCTCAAGCAAAGCCAAAAAAAGTAGATGATGTTCTTAGCCAAAAACGTCTGAGCAGTAAGAGCTTCTTAACAAACTTGCAAAACAGTGGCTCAGCATGGGGTGTGATAGAGGATGATATAACAACTCTAATTGAGATAAATGATGATTTTGAAGTCTATATAAATGATATTTTTGAGGGAAATTTATCTTATGGGCTACTCTTAAAGATAAGCGGACTTCTAAAGAGAATGCAGACCATACTTTCTCAGATAGATTTTATGAGACAAATGGCTGGACTCTTTTTGGATTTGGCGACATTTTTAAAAGATATAGATTTTGATTCATTAAAAGATGAGCAAAAAAACAAATTCAAGATGGTTGAGTTTATCTATGATGATATATCGAGATTTATTCAGACGGTTTTTGTTTACAAAGATACGATAGATATTTTTTATCTTCAAGATTCACTAGCTAGTTCAATCAAACAGTTAAAAAATTCAGTCCAAAATCTCCCATTAGAAGAGGAGGAATTTGAGCTATTTTAACTTATAAAAAAAAGTGACAAAAATTTTAAAAAAAAGGATGAAAAATGTCAAAAAAAGTAGTGTTTGTGGATGATAGTAAAGCAGTTCTAGCGTCTGTTGAGTTGGCTGTTGAAGAGCTTGTGGCAAATGGAAGTATCTCTTTTGATACATATTTAAATCCAGTTGAATTTTTAGAAAAAGTTACATCTGGAAACGTTGATTATGACCTCCTCTTTACGGATATAAATATGCCACAGATGAGCGGTCTTGAACTAGCTACAAAATTAAAAGGTGTTGCATCTCTTAGGCAAAAACCTATTTTAGCTCTAACGACTGAAAATTCGCCAGAGATAAAACAGGCTGGAAAAGATATAGGCATAGCTGGTTGGGTTGTTAAACCATTTAGTAACGACAAAATAGTTTTAGCAATTAAAAAAGTTTTAGGGATATAGCATGGCGATAACCCAAAAAACAACAGCCAAGACAAAGTTAACGGCTTCAAGTGCTCAAAAATATCTCTCATTTGAGATAAATGAGGAGATGTATGCAGTTGAGATACTTGATGTCAAAGAAATTATTGCGATGATGAAGTTTACAAAAGTGCCAAAAATGCCAACTTTTGTAAAAGGTGTTATTAACTTAAGGGGTTTAGTTATTCCAATAATAGACATAAGGGTTAAATTTGAACTCTCTGAGATTGAGTATAACGAGAGAACTACAATCATAATAGGGATAGTTGAAGATAGCTTGATAGGCTTTATTGTAGATAAAACAGCTGATGTTTTAAATATAACTCAAGAGGAAATGGCTCCACCTCCAAAGTTTGGTACAGCAATAGATACTACATTTTTAAAATCTATGGCAAAAACAGCTAATGGTGTTGTTATGATTGTGAATCTTATGAAAATATTTTCAGAATCAGAGTTAAACAGTGTAAAACAGATAGAAAAAATAAAAGATATAAAAACAGGAGAAGAAAAATGAAAATGACATTTACTCAAAAGTTGTCTATGATAATTGCGGTGTTGGTAATAGTTGCGATAACAATCGCGTGGTCTGGCTTAAGCGGGGCATCAAGCTTAAATGACTCTATTACAAATTTAACTCAAAAAGAGGCTAAAAAACTTACTGAAATTGGAATCGTAGCAAGATACTCAGAGTCATGCAGAAAAAATGAGAAAAATATTGTTCTCTCAAAAAATACAGATGAGATAGCTGCGTATGCAAACATCATGAAAACAGAAAGACAAGAGATGGACAAGCTTCTTATCAGCATCAAAGAGTTGATAGTAAAAGAGGAAAACAGAGCATTGATGCAGACTTTGCAAAGTGATTTGAAAAAATATGATGAGTTTATAACTGAGATAAAAGCGCTCTCTATCACTTCACTTGGAGAGGGTGAGGAGGCAATTGCGGCTCAGAAAAAAAGTGTTGAGCTCTCTGCTACAAAAGGTTTAGAGTATGGAGAGGCTGTTAGTTCTAGCGTAACTACTATACTAAAAAGCAATCAAGACCTTTTAAATGAGATTGATGCTCAAACAACAAAAGATTATGAAAACTTAAGAAATACAAACATTGCCATTGCAGTAGGGGGCATAGCACTTGCACTAATTATTGCTATATTTATGGTTCGTCAGATGATGGCTCTTATCTCAAGCAGTGTTACAAATGTAAGCGAGAATGCAGAGCAGGTTGCAAGTGCTTCAAATCAGATAAGTTCATCTTCACAACAACTAGCAGAGGGTGCGCAAGAACAAGCTGCTTCAGTTGAGGAGATTACGAGCTCACTAACAGAGATGAAAGCGACAATTGAGCAAAACTCTGAAAATGCAAGAGAAGCCGATATGTTGGGCAAAGATGCAAATGAAGCTGCTAAGATGGGTTACGAGCATATCAGAGAACTTAGTACTTCTATGGTTGAGATTAACGATAGCAGTAGAAAAATATCAAATATCATCAAAACTATTGATGAGATTGCGTTTCAAACAAACCTTCTTGCACTTAACGCCGCGGTTGAAGCGGCACGTGCTGGTGAGCATGGTTTAGGGTTTGCTGTTGTTGCAGAAGAGGTTAGAAATCTTGCTCAAAGAAGTGCAACTGCTGCAAAAGATACAGCGGCTATTATTGAGAAGTCTATTGATGATGTACGAAAAGGTAACCAAATCACTGAGCAGACAAATAAAGCGTTTGTTGAGATTTTAGATAAAGTTAAAAAGACAGGCGATATCGTAGGCGAGATAGCCATAGCATCGAAAGAACAAGCAACGGGTATCAACCAACTAAGCGAGGCTATGAGTCAAGTTGACTCTATCACTCAAGTTATAGCGAGTAATTCAGAAGAGAGTGCAGCGGCTAGTGAAGAGATGAGCGCACAAGCTACTAGTATGAAAGTAACTATTGGTGAATTGGCTGGTATCTTTGGCATAGTTGCATCTTCTGCTCACTCTGTAAAGTCGGTGATTCATCATCAGCAAAAAACAGCTTTTCAATCAAATACAAAACAGAACAAAAAAAATACTTTGGTAGTAGCGACTAAAAAGCCATCTGAAGTTCTTCCATTAGATGATGACGATTTAAGAGAGTTTTAACTATGAACTTAAGAGATGGAGTATTAATTATAGATGCAAAATCGAGCAATGACTCTTTAGAGAGTTTGGCAAAAGAGATTTTGCTAAACATAGAAGATGTAAAAGAGGTAATTGTTGATGACGCTCTAGGAGTAGAATCAAGTGCGCTCTTTTCTCTTTTGGTCTCAATTAGAAAAACAGCTCCAAATATAGCGATAGATTTTTTGGATAAGCCTTCTATAAATGTAGAGGGAATTGGAATAGTGTCGTTAGATATAAGAGGATAAGAGATGGATAAGCATGACAGAGTAATGGAGATTTTTTTAAACGAGTGTAAAGAGATTTTAGAGGAGATTGCTCCAAAACTTTTAAATTTGGAAGATACTCCAAATGATAAAATCCTTATCAATGATATATTTCGAGGTATTCACACGCTAAAGGGAAATGCAAACTCATTTGGCTTTGTAAAACTTGGCGAATTTGTACATCACTTTGAAGATTTACTCTCTATCTATAGAAAAGAAGAGAGTGTGCTAGACTCAAGCGAGGTTGATCTCTTTATTCGCTCTTTTGACATTGTGGGGAGTGTCTTTGAGTATGAAGAAGAGGGTATTAATGGTTATCCGCAGAATTATTATGAGATTTTAGGCGAGATAAAAAAGGCACTAAATATAAAAGAGAGCCATGAGCAGAGTTTTGAAGAGATAGTTAGTGCCTCTTCATTTGCTCATGCATCGCAAGAGAGACAAATTGTTGAAAAAATGGTTGAACATACGCAATATGATTTAAAAAATATAGACGGCAAAAAGATATATGAGATAAAACTGGAGCTTGATAGCGATATATATTTAAGAGGATACAATCATCAGATATTTTTTAGACTGCTTGAGAATTTGGGGACTATCATCTACTCAAACTATATTATTAATGAGAGCGTCCCAACATTAGAAGAGTTTAATACAGAACACTCATATATAAAAGCGCTCTACATGTATCTCTTAAGCGAGAGTGATGAGATGGATATTTTAGATATTTTTGAGTTTATAGCGCAAGAGCATGAAGTCTCACTAAGTGTTGTCGAGCTAGAAGATATAAAAGAAATAGAAGTACAAAAGCCAATTAATGAGGCATTACAAGGTATAAACGAGAGCAGTGACGAGAGTGCTAAAGAGCATAAAAGCGTAGCAAAAAGCTCTATTCGTGTTGAGTCTGCAAAACTTGATGAACTCTTTGATTCCATAGGTGAACTTGTAATCGCACAGAGTTACATTAGCCAAAACGAGCAGATTCGTGCAATAAACAACAACGAACTAAACCAGTACCTAGAGATGCTTGGCAAATCAACTAGAATTATTCAAAGCAAGGTAATGAGCCTTAGAATGATTCCTATCAAAGATACTTTTTTAAAGATGAAGAGAGTTGTAAGAGATGTAAGTCTAAAAACAGGCAAAGAGATAGAACTTTTCTTAAGCGGAGAAGACACAGAGATAGATAAAACAATGGTTGACAAGCTCTCAGAGCCTCTAATCCATCTGCTTAGAAACTCTGTTGATCACGGTATAGAAGAGAGCGCTCATGAGAGAATCTCTCTTGGCAAAGAGGGGTGTGGAGATATATATCTAAGTGCTGCACACAAAGGTAGTTCTTTCGTTATAGAGATAAGAGATGACGGCAGAGGCATCGATACATCAAAAATCCTTCAAAAAGCGATAGAAAAAGGGTTTGCAAAAGATAATGTGGCATATACTCAAGATGAAATTATAAACTTTCTCTTTTGTGCTGGGTTTTCAACTGCGCAAACTATAACTGACATAAGCGGACGCGGAGTAGGGCTTGATGCGGTTAAGCAATCTATCGAAGAGCTAAGAGGAAAGATAACTGTTGAGAGTGAGATTGGAGTTGGAACTGTATTTAGAATCATACTTCCGCTTACTCTTGCAATTATTGATGGATTGACAGTTAGAGTTGATAATGAGATGTTAATCGTTCCAACACTATCTGTTGTTGAATCTTTCAGCCCGATAATCAAAGATATACATTATGTAAAAGGCGAAGGGGAGTTTATAAACTATCGAGGCGAGATTTTGCCAATCGTTAGACTAAACAAACTCCTAGCACTAAACAGTTCTAAAACAGAGTTTGAGTACTCTACTTTTATATGCATAGACCATGAAAGAGGAAAATATATCATTCAAGTAGATGAATTACTCGGACGTCAGCAGGTGGTTATCAAATCTCTTGGAGTTCTAAGCAACAATGTAAAAGAGATTTCAGGTGCAGCGATTTTGGGAACAGGGCAGATTGCTCTTATCTTAAACACTGAAGGCGTGAGAGAACATCTAGATTTTGAGTATAACGCATGAATATGGCAGCGTATGAAATCTCAAAATCAGAGTTTAAAGAGCTTAGTGAATTTGTCTACAAAGAAGTAGGCATTCACTTGGCTGAACATAAAATTATGTTGGTTCGAAGTCGGCTCTCAAAAAGGTTGCGAGATTTAAATCTGCGTTCATTTAAAGAGTACTTAGAGTATCTGCATGAAGATGATTCTGGCGAAGAGATGATTATGCTTATAAATGAGATAAGCACAAATGTCACAAGCTTTTTTCGTGAACAGTCACAGTGGGATTTTTTAGAAAAAGAGGTAAAAGAGTTTGAAGCGGCAAAAAAAAGAACGCTTAGAATCTGGTCGGCAGCTTGTTCTAGCGGTCAAGAACCATACACCATAGCTATATTTTTGCTCTCAACTCTAAAAAATCCAAAAGATTGGGATATAAAAATCTTAGCTACTGATATATCTGAAAATATCCTCCAAAAAGCTATGGACGGGTGTTATAGTACTCAAGAGATAGGCACTTTGCCAAAAAGTATGCTGGTCAAGTTTTTTGATAAAAAAAACATTAAAACTAAGCAGGGAGATGAACTCTGCTATGAGATAAAACCATTTGTAAAATCTATGATTACATTTAGGAGTTTTAACCTTGTTTATGGGGATTATTCAAAGATTCCTCAAAGTTTTGACATGATTTTTTGTAGAAATGTAATGATATATTTTGACAAAGAGACAAAAGATGGTGTTGTTAGAAATCTTAGTTCAAAAATCCTCAAAGACGGATATTTTTTCATAGGACACAGTGAGAGCTTGGTAACAATGAAAGATGGAATTTTAAAAATGCAAAAACCATCTATCTATAAAAAACAGTAAAAGGAAGAGTTATGAATTTGGGTGAAATTACAAACGAGATACTTTTAGAAGAGATTCAAAAGAGATTTTTAGATAGAGATTTAATCATAGCTGACAGTGCAAAGATGTTAAAAAAACTCGAAGATGTAAACAAAAGACTTACAAAATCAGAAGAGAACAGAAGCAAGTTTATGTCTATCATCAAAAATGAGTTCAACAACCCTATATTTAGCATGATAAGCCTATCAAAATCACTCCTAAAAGCAAGTGACGATGAGAGAGTAAGTTTTATAGGAGAATCTTTATATGAAGAGTCTTTGATGCTTAATTTTCAGATAAAAAACATCATAACAGCCGCAGAGATAGAGTCAGGTACCATAGGGCTTGAATCATCAAAGATAGATTTTTTAGATATTTTACTCCAAATCAAAGAAGAGCTAAAATATCCGCTACAACATAAAAAGATAGATTTACAGACAAAAATCTCAACAGAGGACATAATATATTTAGATAGAGAAAAGCTATACCTCATACTTCTAAATCTAATCTCAAATGCAGTTGAGTTTTCTCCAAGTGGCTCAAAGGTAAATGTCTTTATAACTGAAGAGAATAACGATATAAAGCTTATTGTTCAAGATTTTGGGGAGGGGATTGATGAGAGTGATTATGAGAACATATTTAAGCGTTTTCATCAAGCTCACAGTGGTATGAACAGGGCTCACAGAGGGCAAGGTTTGGGGCTTTCTATCGTTAGGGATTTGGTAGATTTGCTTGATGGTTCTATCCATTTTGAGAGCACTCTTTTAAAATCAACAAAATTTGAAGTCACTCTTGCAAAATCATTAAAAAGTGATAATAACCTTTTTGATGATGATGATTTTTTATTTGTATCGGATAGTGCTGGTGAGGAGTTTTAGAGATGGAGTACGAAAAAAAGTATATCCACTCAAGTCAGCTTTTTGTAGCAGTGCGTCCATCCGTTATACAGACGGTTTTAGGCTCATGTGTTGCGGTTTGTCTATATGATTCAAAGATGCAAATCTCTGGGATGAACCACTACCTTTTGCCTCTTTGGAACAACGAGGGTCTAGCTAGTCCTAAGTATGGAAATATAGCAATTGCAAAGCTTATAGAGGCGATGGAAGCGGTTGGGTGTCAAAGAAGAGATATGGTTGCAAAGGTTTTTGGCGGCGCTAGTCCCAACAACTTCAATGCAGCAAATGGAATGTTGGTTGGAGAGAAAAATATCCAAATCGCACACCATTTGCTAAGCGAACAACGTATAAAAATAACAGCTAGTGATTTGGGCGGAACAAGAGGCAGAAAAATATCTCTTGAGTCAAACAGTGGGCGTGTAATGCTCAAATACGTTCAAAAAACAGAGTTTTAAGGGGTGAATTGTGGCGATTAGAGTTCTTATAGTAGATGATAGTGCAACTGCTAGAACAGTACTAAAGGATGTTTTAAGCAAAGACAGCGAGATAGAAGTAATAGCCACAGCACCAGATGCTTACGTAGCAAGAGATAAGATAGTTCAGCTAAAACCTGATGTTATCTGCCTTGATGTTGAGATGCCTCGTATGGATGGAATCAGCTTTTTAAAAAAGGTTATGAAGTACTTTCCGACACCAGTTTTGATGGTCTCTTCACTTACTCAAGATGGTGCGCAGGTAACTTTAGATGCACTTGAAGCTGGAGCTATCGACTATGTTGCAAAGCCTCATTCAAACATCTATGACGGTATAGATGAGATACAAAAAGAGTTAATCCAAAAAGTAAAAATGGTCGCTTCTTCAAATCTAGGGGCAAGGATAGAGGCAAGAAAAGCAAAAAATGCCGTTGTTGAGCACAAACCAAGACTATCTTACTCTTTAGCTCAAACAACAAACAAACTAATAGCCATAGGCGCATCAACTGGCGGAACGGTAGCATTAGCGGAGCTTCTTAGCCGTTTTACAAAAGATACTCCTGGTGTTGTGATAGTTCAGCATATGCCAGGGGGGTTTACAAACTCTTTTGCTCAGAGACTAAACTCTCTTTGTGAGGTTGAAGTAAAAGAGGCAGAGGATGGCGACATTATAGGGCGTGGAAGAGTCTTAATTGCTCCAGGAGATTTGCATATGGTAGTTCGAAGAGATGGCGGAAACTACAGAGTAAAGCTTGGAACTGGCGATAAAGTAAGCGGACACAGACCATCTGTTGATGTTTTGTTCAACTCTGTTGCCTCTCATGCTGGAGCAAATGCTATAGGTGTGCTTCTTACGGGCATGGGGAGTGATGGCGCAAAAGGGATGTTAAAGATGAAAACAAGCGGTGCTTCAACAATAGCTCAAGATGAAAAAAGTTCAGTTGTGTGGGGGATGCCAAAAGTCGCTTACGATATAGGCGCAGTTGATTTTGTAGAGTCACTCTCTAACATAGATGTAAAAATAGTCTCACTTCTAAATGAGAGAAAGTAGAAAAGATGATAAAAAACATACTTAAATCAAATAGTTTAAAAATAGC
>CAMBTK010000064.1 GCA_945870785.1 Sulfurimonas crateris | reverse complement strand
TTTTTTTGTTTGTTGATTAAAAGTATAAAAAAGGTGGAGAGATGTTGTTGTTTAGATTTTTAAAGTAGTTTGGGATTAGTCTTTGAAATTTGCATAGAAGTAGGGTTTTTTTGGTACGTTTAAAATAGTAACAGTTGCAATGACAAGGTTTTGAAGATAGCTCTAAGAGTAGTGAGGCGGCTGGATCATCATCTTCTATCTCTGCTTCTTGCTCATCACCGTTGAAGTTTGACATATGAAAACTTTGCACACAAGATGCCTCAGCGTTTAGCGTCACCTGATTTGTAGTAGCGGTAATCGCTCTTAGAGTAAAGTAGTTTTTGCCAAAGCCCTTAGGAAGTCTCAAAAATGCCCCATATTTTTTTTTGCAATTATAGCACTATTAATTTTGTCTGCTTATTAGAAGTGGATGGTGGACAATGTGAGATTCGAACTCACGGTAGGTTACCCTACGGCCGCGTTCCAGGCGACTGGATTAAACCAACTCTCCCAATTGTCCATGTTGTTGGGTGCGAATTTTATCTATAAAACGCTTAAATAGAGAAGTCACTATAATCATATTTGTGCAAGTCTATATAATACTTTTTACCAATTGTTACTACTCTTGAGTCATCTTTTGCTCTCTCTTTAAACTTCTCTTTTATCTTCGCGATTTTTTTCTTTGAGAAATCTTGGCCCTTTAGATACTTGTTTAGCGAGATGAGTCTGCTTTTGTCTGCATCCATATCTTGTTCATCTTCATCTGTATCTTCGTCTATCTCGCCCTCTATCGTCTCTTGCACCTCTTGTGGAGTAGCTAACATCAGTTTTGAAGATATTGCATTTATGATGTTTTTTAGCTGTTCATCTTTTTCTTTGTAGATATTTTCTATCTTGATTCTCTCATCTATGAGCATTTGCTCTTTTTGATCTCGCAGAGTTCTTGTTTCGCCCTCAAGCGTATCAACTCTGTGTTGTAGTTTTGTGTTTTGTTCTTCTAAAAACTTATAATATTTCTCATTACCATGTGTTGTCGTCTGCTTTGGAGTAAAAGATTTTTTAACTACGCTAGCAGAACTATCATCCTCGCTAATAACCACAAGTTTTACGTCATTTTCAACTATGCAGTGCAGAGTTCCTCTTCTTATACGATTATGAATCGCCTCTTTAGATACTCCTAAAAACTGCGCTGCATCAGAGATAGTTAGCTTTGACATACCCTATCCTTATCTCATATTTTCAAAAACTAGCGGTGCTTCCCACTCCATTGAGCGGATAGTTGCTATAACTTTTTGCAAATCATCAAGCTTTGCACCCTTAACTCTTATAGAGTCTCCCTCTATTTGAGCGGTAACTTTTAGTTTTAGATTTTTTATCTCAGCTGTTATCTTTTTTGCCTCTTTTGACTCAATATAATCAACAATTTTATAAGTTACTTTTCTGTTGTTTCCGCTTGAATTTTCGGTCTTTTGCTCCTCTAATACTTTTGATGAGAGGTTCTGTTTTAGAAGCTTAGTTATAACAATATCTTTTAGAGCATCGAGCTTGTTATCGCTTGAAGCTATCATAACTAGAAGTTTATCTTTCTCTTTATAGTCAACTTCATAGGTTGTACCTTTAAAGTCATAACGGTTAGCTACCTCTTTATCTACTAGATTTATAGCATTTTTAAAACTTTGCATATCTAT
Organism: Sulfurimonas crateris; assembly: GCA_945870785.1. Classification (GTDB taxonomy): domain Bacteria; phylum Campylobacterota; class Campylobacteria; order Campylobacterales; family Sulfurimonadaceae; genus Sulfurimonas; species Sulfurimonas crateris_B. The sequence continues at coordinate 8,356 of CAMBTK010000064.1, read as the reverse complement.
CTTTGCGCTTATATCAAATGAGTACTCTTTTGCCATACTTAACACTCCATATTTATTTAAAACTAACAAGTTTTGATTATATAACAAACAAAATAAAAAGTAAGTTATCTCTCATTCATCTCTTGATGCATGTAGCCTTATGGGGTGGGTTGTAAGTACGTCTACACCTACCGTTTTATGGGCCTTGCTAAGAGAGCGTATAAAATAAGTCAGAAACTAGGAGTTCCATCAAAGCCAAATCCACCACCAAAACTAGCAAACGATGGGTCGTTATAACCAAACATAACACTTCTTGCTCTTAGCTTTTCTATATCTGCTTTACTAGAAATATCTTGCGGACAAACAAGCGTACATGCGTTACACAGAGTACAATCCCAAACACCATTCACTTGGATGTTATCAATCTTATCCTTTGGGTTCTGCTCTCTTTTATCGCTCACATAACGCCAAACTCTTGTTAGTGAAAATGGTCCCAAGAAGTCGCTGTTTGTGGCATATACTGGACATGCGCTATAACATGAGCCACACATTATACAGTCACTTTGAAGTGCATTTCGCTTCTCATCTTCATCAGTTAGTTTTACGTTTTGCACTATTGTGCTCTGCCACGCTTTTGCTTTTGCATTGAAGCTATAAGCCTTGTCCATATTTACTACTAAATCACGCTCTAGAGGAGTGTTTAAAAGTGGCTCTACTATATCCCCATCCTCTGCTTTGTACGAACATGCCAAAACTTCTTTGCCATTTACTCTAACCGCGCAACTTCCGCAAACACTGCTTCTACATCCACTGCTATATGCTAGAGTTGCATCGACTTTGCTCTTTATCTCATTTAAAACCTCTAAGAGAGTTACATCGCTCGATAAAACATCATACTCTACATATGAGTCTTCTCTTTTTATACTAATTTTCATAGCTTATTACTCCATCTCTATCGATTATAGTATGTGCTTCAAATGCTTTTACGCTCTCTTGCGCATCTACTCTAAAGTGTGCGCCTCTGCTCTCATCTCTTTGAATCGCACTAAGCAAAATCAGCTCACTTAAAAAGAGCATATTTTTAAACTCTAAAAACTCTATAAGATTTGTGTTATACTTTTTTTCTTTATCACTAACACCCATCTTTTTAAGATTTTGTTTCATCTCTCTAACACTATCAAGGGTAGAGAGTAGAGATTTTTTATCTCTTTTTATTCCTACTTTTTTATAAAATATCTCGCCTAATTCTGAATGTTTTTCATAAAAATTTATCTCATTTGTATAAGACTTTATCTGTTGCAAATTTGCTTGAACTATCTTAATGCGTTCTTGAATATCTATCTCTAAAGTGCTCTCTTTAGCAAATTTTGCTGCGCTCTCTCCTGCTATTTTTCCAAATACGACAAGCTCTAGGAGTGAATTTCCGCCAAGTCTGTTTGCTCCATGGACTCTATGGTTTGCACACTCGCCAACAGCAAAAAGCCCCTCAACAGAAGTAGATGAACGATTGTTAACATCTATGCCACCCATTGTATAGTGCGCTACTGGCTTTATAGGAATAAGCTCTAATGCAGGGTCAATATTTTCATAAAGTTTTGCAAGCTTTGCCTCTTGTGGCAACTCTTTTTCAATTAACTCAGAGCCTAAATGACGAATATCTAAAAAGATATTTTCGCCCTTTAAAATCTCATCATGTATCGCTCGTGAGACCTCATCGCGAGGTGCTAACTCATTTACAAATCTCTCGCCCTTTGTGTTAAGAAGATAACCTCCCAAGCCCCTTGCACTCTCTGAGATTAAGATAGAAGAGCCCTTTAGTGCTGTTGGATGAAACTGTATAAACTCCAAATCACTTGCCACTGCTCCAGCTCTAAGAGCTGCTGCAATCCCATCTCCACTTGAAGAAACAGAGTTTGTTGAGTAGTTATGAAAAACTCTACTGTATCCGCCAGTTGCAACTATAACGCTACAACTTTGGATGAGCTCAACCTCTCCGCTTCTTTTGTTTAAAACACTAACACCACAAACGCTCTTTTTGTTAGCACTCTCATCTGTTATAAAATCCAAGAGATAACGCTCATTTAAAAACTCAATTCCACTCGCTACGCATCTGTCATAAAGTGTGTGAAGTATTTTTAAACCAGTATAATCTTGTGCATAACAAGCTCTAGTTGCAGAGGCTCCACCTAATTTTCTTTGAGCGATTTTGCCATCTTCTGTTCTGCTAAAAGGAACTCCTATACTATCTAACCACGCTATTGCATCTGGTGCAGAGTTGCATAGAAGTTTTACAGCTTCTTCATCTGCTAGAGAGTGTGCTGACTTTAGTGTGTTTTGTATATGTAACTCTGTGCTATCTTCATCTACATTTGATAGCGCAGCATTTATACCGCCTTGTGCCATACATGTTTGACTTCTTGTTGGATACTCTTTTGTTATTACGCTCACTTTTGCACCGCTCTCATGCGCACTAAGTGCTGCTACAAGCCCTGCGCCACCTGCTCCTACAACTACTACTCTATCTCTCATCTTCATCCTCACTTGCTTGTAACTCTATAATAAATTTTGCACCATTATCTATATTTTGCATATAAATTTTACCTTTATGATGCTGTTCTATAATGCTCTTTGACATATAAAGACCAAGTCCTGTACCATTTTTGTCAAACTTTGTTGAGAAATATGGATCAAAGATATTATCTTTTATACTCTCGTTAATTCCGCCGCCATTATCACTTATCTCTAGGACACATATATCATCTCTATCATAGCTCTTTATCAAAATTTGTGCATCAGCTCTCTTTATTTGCGAAAGCTGCTCTCTTGCATTGTTTATGATATTTAAAATAACTTGTATAAACTCATTTTTATATACTACGACGCTCATTTTTGAACTAAGCTCTAGACACAAATCAATCTCCTCAAATTCTAAATTATCTTCCAATAGTTTATATGCCTTTACCACTAAAACATTTAGCCCTATTAGTTCTTGATTTTTATTTAGTTTATAAAAATCACTAAAATCAGAGATAATCAGACTAAGCGCTTGAGTCTGCTCTCCTATCTTCTTTAATCTCTCTTGCAAGTAGAGTAAAAATTGCTCTCTCTCGTTTTCATTTGATAAATCATACTCTTCAAGCTCCACTGCCATCAAAATAGATATTTGAAGTGCTGAGATAGAGCTAAGAGGCTGTTTCCACTGATGCGCTACCATGCTTATCATCTCGCCCATCTGAGCTAGTCTTGATTTATGGAGCATGTACGTATCTTTTTTTTGTATATCAGCAATTGCCACTTGAACCTTTTTCTGTAACTCGTTTTTAAGAGCTTCAAGTTCTTGGTTCTTTTTATTTAAAATGTGCTGTCTATAAAAAAAGAATCCAATTACCAAAAAGAGAAGAACAACTATCTCTTTTTGATACTCAAAATTTATACTTTTTACATAGCTTACAGAGATCCACTTACTTACAATTTTATCTATATCTGAGGGCTGTATCTCTTGTGAAGCTTTTTTAAAAATATTATACAGCTCTTTATCTTCTTCTCTAAATCCAAAACCAACACCTACTTTATCATCAAAAGCTCCAGCGATTTTCAAATCGCCATTGGAGATATTTTTAAAAGCGTATGCAGTTGCGACTAAAGTATCTATATATCCGTAGTACTCTCCTCTCTCAACACGCTCAAACCCCTCTTGAAGCGAATTTACATAAGAGATATCAAGCATTGGGTGCTTAAGTTTTAGCTCTATGACAAATGGGTTTCCTTTTGTTGCGACAAATTTTTTATCAAACACATTTTTTATATCTACTATGTAGTTTTGAGATTTTTTAGTCACTATGGCTGGTTGCTCTTTGTAGTATGGATTGACGACTGAGATTGACTCTTTTTTAAGCCTCTGAGTAGCCATTGGTAAAATATCGCATCTCCTGTTTTTGAGATTTGCTAAATTCCCTTCCCAGCTAGAAGCATATACTACTCTATATGGGATATTCACATTTTCTTTTGTTAATCCTAAAACATCCGAGCAGATACCTGCAAATGCACCATCTTTCATATCACTAAATGGTAGAAGTTTTGAAATAGCACAAACTCTTAGCTCTTTTTTATCTCTTAAAAACTGCTCTTCTGCATCTGTTAATAATCTATTTTTGCTCTTAAATATAAGCTTATCTGTATCTCTCTTTGAATTAACAAGCCCCATCAGTCTATATATGTCCAATACTCTTATAATTTCTTCTTGCTTAATTGTACCAAGAGGAATTCCATCCATATAAGCTAATTTTTTGAGCTCAAGTGCTTCAAATTTTAGAGCATCTTTTGATTTTTTCATTGGGTTGTACTTTTCATAAATGATAGATACTGTTTCATCTATATTGTTAAATGCGTACTCCCACCCACAAATAGAGGCTTCTCTAAAATTATCTGTTCTATGAGGATTTTGCACTGCCTCTTCCTCTGACGTAAAGAGAATATCACTATAAAAATCAAAGCCGCTTTTATTTGGATAAAAAATCTCAAAATCTATCTTTTTCTCTTTTAGTAAAAATGGCTCATTCGAACTGTATCCAGTATACAAATCAACTTTTTTTTGAATCAAATCATCAATATTTAAAGAGTGTTCTACAAACTCTATGCTCTTCTCATCAGCTTGAGAAGACCTTATCATGGCATATATCGGTGCGCTCTCAAGAGCATCTACTGTCATCATGATTTTTTTATTTGCAAACTCTTTTATACTATCTATATTTGAAGATTTTAAAGCCAATAAAACCATTGGCGAAGATTGAAAAGTTGCACTTAAAAGCGTTATGTTTTTGCCCTCTGCGTGATACCAAACTAAACTTGAGCGTCCTATGCCATAAGTTGTATTTTTGCTTAGAACATCCTCTACTACATCGATCTCAGGGCTAAACTTCTTTATCTCTACATCAAGCCCTACATCTTCATAAAAGCCTTTCTCTTTTGCCATATAGTAACCTGCAAACTGAAACTGATCGTGCCATTGAAGACGTAAAGAGACTTTGTCAAGTGGTTTTTGTGAAGCATAAAGCGAGATGCACAGAAGAAGAGCAACTATATATTTCATAACAAAACCCCTATTTTTAATCTTATAAATTATAGCATAAGAGTTAAAAAGTAATACCTTAACACCCTAAGTGTGGCACTTATGAGGAGAAAATATACAAAGTTTAGTCTTAAAACACCAGCTACTAACGTTAGTGGGTCACCTATGATTGGAAGCCATGAAAAAAGAAGTGCTGTGTAGCCATAACGGTGTCCATACCCGTATGAAACTCTGCCGATTTTTGAGCTAAGAAGTTTTGTTTTTGTCTTCTCATACAGAAGATAACCCAAAGAGTAGTTAAGGATAATGGCTAAAATATTTCCGCTTGAAGCAAAAAACATAGCATTTTTTATGTTCATGCCACTCTCTAGCGCTGTAACAAAACTTATCTCAGAGCTAAATGGAAGGATTGTGGCTGCCAAGAAGGCAGATAAAAAGAGAGCTAACTCTGCTATTTGTTTTTCTCGTAAAAAGATTTTATATTGTTTGCAACACCCTCTATAAGTGTTTTTCTTGCCTCTATACTGCTCCAAGCAATATGTGGAGTTATATATAGGTTATCTCTATTTTTAACATGCAGAAGTGGGTTATTTTGCTCCATTGGCTCACGGCTTAAAACATCTAAACCAAAGAGAATATCTCTCTCATCAACTATGCGCAAAACCGCCTCTTCGTTGATAATGCCACCACGACCAAGATTTAAGATAACCGCACCATCTTTGCACATCTGCAACTCTTTATAATCTAAAAGATTGAGTGTATCTTCATTTAGCGGAGCATGTATGGAGATAATATCGCAACTCATCAAAAGCTCATCAAGCAAAACAGATGGGTAGTCGCTGTTTTGGTTTTTTTTGCTTGTTGAGTAGTAGCAAATCTCTGCGCCAAAGGTTTTTGCGATATTTGCCACACCTCTACCTATCTCACCAAGCCCTATAATGCCCCATTTCTTGCCTTTTATCTCAAAAAATGGACGTGATATATCTGTAAAAATATCACTCTTTGCATATAAGCCCTCTTTTACATAGTTGTCATAATATTTTGAGTGTCCTACGAGATATAAAAGCATAGAAAATGTGTGTTGGATTACAGAGTCGCTTGAGTAGCCAGAGACATTTTTTACATCTATGGCTCTATTTTTTGCGCTCTGTAAATCTATATTGTTCATACCAGTAGCAGCAACGCATATAAGCTTTAAAGATGGGCTATTTTGCATATCTTCGTCTGTTATAACAACCTTGTTAGTAACTATAACATCTGCATCTTTTATGCGCTCTTGTAGTTGAGAAGGTGTGGTTGTTTGAAATATCTGAGTATCCCCAAGCGATGAGATTGGGCTTAAATCGCTATCTCCAAACGTAAGAGCATCTAAGATTACAATCTTCAACTTAACTATCCTTAACCTTTGTTATAAGCTCTCTTGCCTTCTCTAACGCTTGTTCTACCTTATCAAAAACCAACGCAACTGCAAGTCTTCGCCCTTTATGAGCCTCTGGTTTGCCAAAAATTCTAACAAAACTGTTTTTGCTAAAGAGGCTATCATCTACCTCAATAACTGGAGAGAAGTTATGAACCTCTGACTTAAATGCAGCACTTGCACCCTCTCCATAAAATGTAAACTCAAGAGGAAGCCCAAGAACAGCTCTTAAATGAAGTGCAAACTCACTTTGAGATTGGGTTATAAGTGTTACCATACCTGTATCGTGCGGACGAGGAGAGACTTCTGAGAAATAGACCTCATCCCCTTTTATAAATAGCTCAACACCAAAAAGACCGCGACCACCAAGACCGTCAGTTATCTTCTTAGCCATATCCTCGGCTCTTTGCTTTGCTATCTCGCTCATCTGCATCGGTTGCCATGAGAAAACATAATCCCCATCTCTTTGCTCGTGCCCGATTGGCTCACAAAAAACTGTCTCTTTTCCATTTCTTGCAGTTAGCATTGTTATCTCATAATCAAAATCTACAAATGCTTCAACGATTAACTCACTCGCATCGCCTCTAGCCTCTTTTGCTATCTCCCAAGAAGCCTCAATATCAGAAGCACTTCTTGCTACACTCTGCCCATGTCCAGAACTGCTCATAACAGGTTTTATAACGCATGGAAAGCCCAAACGCCCTGCAGCAGCTGCTAACATCTCTTTTGTTGTTACAAACTCATACGCACCAGTTTTAAGCTCTAAAACTTCAGCCGCAAATGTACGGATATTTTTTCTGTTCATAGTTTTGCTAACAGCGTTTGCATTTGGGATAACGTTATAGCCCTTATCTTCAGCAGCAAATAGAGCATCAATGCTTATAGCTTCAATCTCAGGCAAAATGTAGTCTGGTTTTTCACGATATATTATCTCAAGAAGTGCATCTTTATCTTGCATATTTACAACATAACTTCTGTGTGCAACGCTATGCGCTGGAGCGTTTTGGTATCTATCGACTGCTACTACCTCAAGACCGAGTCTTTGAGCTTCGATAGCAACTTCTTTACCCAATTCACCAGAACCTAGAAGCATAATTTTTTTTGAATTTGATTTTAGAGGAGCAGAGAAACGCATGATAATTCCTTCATTTTGATTAAATTTAAAACACCAAACGGGATTGCCCGTTTGGCTATGCTTACGTCGCAATAACGACTAAAGCTTACTTTAAAAGCAGAGGAATTATATCAAAAAGGGATTAAACTTACTGTTTTAGTCCGATTAGAGTTTGAAGAAGCTGATCAGAAGTGGTAATAGTTTTACCATTTGCCTGATAACCTCTTTGTATGATAATTAGCTGTGTAAGTGCCAAAGACAAATCCACATTTGAAGCTTCAAGAGCTGCTGACTGCATAAATCCGCGTCCAGCTGTTGCAGCCGTTCCGATGATTGGGTCTCCTGAGTTTGCAGTCTGTACATAAACATTTCCGCCCTCAGTAGATAGTCCCTCGTTGTTAGTAAACTTTGCCATACCAATTTGTGCAAGACCAAAACTTCTACCATTACTAAATGAACCAATTAATGTTCCACTTTGATCTATTCTTATACCAACTAAATCTCCACCCGTAAATCCATCTTGAGAGATTCCTGATGTCGCTGATTTAGAGTCAAAACTTGTCATACCATCAAAGCTGTTAGAAGTACCAAGCTTGATTGCTACTTGCTGATTTGCAGCTGAGCCGTTATTTCCCGTAAAAGAGACGTTTGGCGGGTTAAAAGTTGCAAGTGAACCATCACTGTTAAAGCGAACAAAACCTGTTTTCTCATTATAAGGGGCAACTGAATCGATAGTTGCTGGTTCTGGAACACTTATTTTCATATTCCAAGTACTTCC
>CAMBTK010000063.1 GCA_945870785.1 Sulfurimonas crateris | reverse complement strand
AATTAATGGGCAATAAACTCCACATCGTATCTCTTGGATGCACAAAAAACCTAGTCGATACTGAAGTTATGATGGGTAAACTTCAAAACTTCACACTAACAGACAATCAAGAAGAAGCAGATGTTATCATCGTAAATACTTGTGGCTTTATAGATGCAGCAAAACAAGAGTCGATAAATACAGTTCTTAACCTTCATGATGCCAGAAAAGAGGACTCTGTTTTAGTAATGGCAGGATGCTTAAGCGAGCGATATAAAGAGGAGTTGGCTAAAGACATGCCTGAGGTTGACATCTTTACGGGTGTTGGCGATTATGACAAGATAGATGAGCTTTTGGTTGAGAAAAAGAGCAGATTTTCTGAAGCTGTTTACCTTATCGATGGCGCTGAGCGTGTGGTTACTGGCTCAACTTATCACGCTTACATAAAACTCTCAGAGGGGTGTAACCAGACATGTAGTTTTTGTGCTATCCCATCTTTTAAAGGCAAGTTAAATTCAAGAACTCTTGACTCGATTGCAAAAGAAGTTGAAGGTCTTGTTAAAAAAGGGTATTGGGATTTCTCATTTGTCTCACAAGATTCAAGCTCATACTTAAGAGACCAAAATGTAAAAGACGGACTCAGTCTGCTTATACAGAGAATCGAGCTGATAGAGGGCGTAAAGAGTGCGAGAATCCTCTATCTATACCCATCAACTACATCTATGACACTTCTTAAAAATATAGCAAAAAGTGAAGTTTTTCATAACTACTTTGATATGCCGATTCAACATATAAATGATGATATGTTACGCATAATGAAAAGAGGTTTTGGTAAAAAACAGACTCTAGAGCTTTTAGAGTTTATGAAGTCTCTTCCTAACTCATTTTTACGCACAAGCTTTATCGTAGGGCATCCGCAGGAGAGTGAAGCAATGTTTGATGAGATGTGTGAGTTTGCTTCATCGTTTGGGTTTGACCGCATAAATGTATTTGCTTATTCAGACGAAGAGACAACACCAGCTCATGAGATGAGTGATAAAATTCCAGCAAAAGTTATCAACAAAAGAGCTGATATATTAGGCAAAATTGCTTTAAAAGTGATGGAAAAATCTCTAAAGAACGAGATAGACAAAGAGACTCAAATTGTTATAGACAAAGAGAGTGATGAGCATGAGTATCTACTAAGTTCTAGAAAAGCCATCTGGGCTCCAGACATCGATGGAGAGATTTATGTCAATGACAGAACTGGTGATGATGAGCTTAGTTTTGGAACTATATATAATGCAGAAATAACCGACATTGTTGGAAATATCCTAACTGCAACAGCAAAGAATGCTTCAAAATAAAATCCTCTCATATCTGAGAGGCAAAAAAAACCTCTTAGCATTTTCAGGTGGAGCGGATTCTACTGCTCTATTTCATCTACTTATAAAACATAAAATCTCATTTGATATTGCTACTGTGAATTATGGCTTGAGAGAGCAGAGCAAGCAAGAAGTTACTTATGCAAAAGAGTTGGCACAAGAGCATAACATACTCTCTTATGTACTTGATGCGCCAAAGATAGAGCAAAACTTTGAATCAAAGGCTAGAGAGATAAGATATGAATTTTTCTCAAATCTTTGTACTTCATATAGCTATGAAAACCTTTTAACGGCTCACCATCTTGGAGATAGATTTGAATGGATGCTTATGCAGTTTTGCAAAGGTGCTGGATGCGCTGAACTCTCAGGAATGCAAAGCATTCAAGAGAGAGGCTATTACACTCTCATTCGCCCTCTTTTACATCTGGACAAACAAGAACTTATAAAGTATCTAAATGAGATAAACGCTCTTTATTTTGAAGATGAGAGCAACTCAGATGAGGATATAAAACGAAACTACTTTAGACATAATCATGCTACACCTCTATTAAAAAAATATCTTGAGGGAATCAAAAAAAGTTTTACTTATTTGGATGAAGACAGAGACACTCTTATAGAAGAAGCTGATATAAAAAAAATAGATCTGTTTGCCTACTTCAAACGTTTACAAACTCAAAGAAGCAATATCTTTACAATAGATAAATATCTAAAATCACAACTTTATATGCTAAGCGCAAATGAGAGAGAGCTCTTAAGAGAGAAAGATACTCTAGTTGTTGGGCGAAAATTTGTTATCAACCAGAGTAAAGAGTTTGTGTTTATCGCTCCATATATTACAAGAGTAGTAATGAGCAGTGAGTTTAAAGAGGAGTGTAGAGTTTTAAAAATAGAGCCAAAACTCCGCAACTACCTCTATGAAAATCAAGAAGCTTTTTTAAAAATCAAAGCGTTACTTAGTAGTGTTTAAATCACTCTTATTGTTATAAACTTTCATAGTAAAAGATGATTTTATCATCTCACCATCTCTTTTAAAGTTTATAGGAAAATTAACAGAAATTATCCAGTCACTTTTATTTAGAGAGTCCAAAAAATTATAAAAACTTTTAGGTGAACTAATTTCAGAAGTAGTATTTACTTCATACACACTAAAACCATCTTCCTCTTCAAGCATGTTTAACTTTGAAACATTTAAAGAACTGAAAAATGTTCTATGCTGCTTTATAAATCTATCTGAATTAAATTCACTATCAAACGCCTCTATTGCATGAAGGTTTTCACTGCGCAGCTTTTGAAGAATAATCTCTTTCTCAAGAGCAAAATCACTTAATTGTTTTAACTCTAAGTTCTCTATAGAGAGCTCGCTTCTTTTAATTCTGTACTCTTTGCCCTCTGGAATTAAAACTGCAAACGAGAAAACTAAAACAAAAACAAGTAAAAAAAATGATACTGCTAAAAGATAGATACTTTGTCGTGAAAAATTAATCTTCATTATCTAAATCCTGATTTTTGTTTTCTTCTTTATCTTCTTCTTTATCTATATAATTTGTTGATACAAAACGAAGCCAACCATTCTTATCAGGATAAAAACTGCTGTATGTTCTGTGAAATATTGAGCGCAGTGGAGCTTGAAGCATAAAATTATAAACATCTTTATTTGGAGTTATTCCATACAGCACAAGCCCATCTTCCATAATTTTAGCTTCAGAGAGCGTTATTCTATTTGGTACTAAATCAAAAAGATTAGTTATACTCTCTTTTAAAACACTGTTCTTGGTGAAAATTTTCTCAGATAAAAGAGCCTCTTTATCAATTTTTTCTATCTCTTGATTCATTCTTTTTATATTTTCATTAAGAGTTGCGCGTTGTTCATTTATCTCAGACAAATCTTTATCAAACCTATAATCTTTAAAAAGTAAAAATCCGTATGTAAGAAAAAGCATAAAAACACTCACGCTAAAAAAAGTCAAAAGAAGCTGCACATCTTTTGTGAAAACTGTTTTAGTCCTAGGTTTAATATAACTATATTTCATCTATATCTCTGCCTTTGCCATATCACAAAGAGCACCACCAAGATCTATTTTTCTCACAAATACGCTTAAAAATATCTCCTCTTCAAGATAATTTTTAAGATCCCCGCTTGCTCCAACACCGTCTGCAATATATATAGTTTCAATAAACTGACTTTTATATTTTGGGTCTTTATAAAAAGTACTTAAAGCCCTTTGAATCAGCGTGTACCTTTGATAATCTTCATTAAATCCACTATCCGAGGTACTTTCATCAACTCTATTTAACTCTTGAGTTTCTACATTATCAGAGAATTCATCTATTGAACTTCCATCATCTAAATCTTCAATATTTGTAAAATCATCAAACCCAGAAGAGTCATCTTCAATAGTAATCTCTTCCAAATCTATTCCATCGACGATTTCATCTTCCGCATACAGATGTGTATCTATCAAAACATCTTCACTATCTTTATTTATCTTCATACTTAAGTGCTCTGCGTAAAGTAATTTAGAATTTTCAAATATTGTAAATGAGAGCGAGTTACTCTCAAGTAAAACAAAAATAGAGAGAGTATTGTCTATCTTGTCTTTAAAAAAATTAGCTAAAAGCGCGAAAGGAGAGAAAACAAAATCAATACCGATACTTCTATAATCATGTTTAGTTGCTTCTAAATCATACTCTGATGTATAAAATGCCCACTCTTTTGAATAGCACTTATACTCAGAAGAGTTTATGTCACAATACCTAGCCATTTCATTAGCAATACAAGTAGGAACAGCCCCTTGCAGAGACGATTTATCTAAGACGGAAATATAAAAAAATGGGGACACTTTACAGTAAGCACTAATAAATTCATGCATTTTAGAGTTCATTGCAATTGTCTCGAAAGATTTGTGAACGCTCTGTTCTACTCTTTTGTTTGAACAAACTTCAACATATACTACTGTTTGCAAACTCTCAACAACAATATTTATAAAAACCTTTGTATATAAAGATTCTAAAAGTTTGCTAATCATGACTCTTTAACTCCGCAGAGTGGATGAGCCATGTTATAGTTTTGTTGTTTCAATGCACTGCCCAATTTAGTATATATTTGTGTCGTAGCCATAGATGAGTGTCCAAGCAACTCACTAACATCTGCAATAGGAGCACTACCATTTAATAGCTGTGATGCAAAAGAGTGACGAAGTTGATGAGGAGAAACTTTCAATCCAACCCTTCTAAAGACTTTTATGACGATATATCTTAGACTGTTTTCGCTTAATTTTTCGCCATTTTTTTCAAAAACAAACTTTTTATGCACTGATTTGCTTAAATACTCATCTAGTAATTTTTTACTCTGTTCTAAGAGCGGTATATCTCTTTGTTTAGAGCCTTTACCGATAACTCGAACCCACTCTTTTGAGACATCTTTTAGTTCCAATGATTCTAGTTCAGAGATTCTAAGTCCAAGCGTATAAAGAAGAGTAACTACTACTCTCTCTTCTAGTTCAGCAAAGCTAAGTGCCTCGATGATGTGCGCATGAGATATAGGTTTTGGCAATGTTTTTGCAACTTTTATACTATCATCACCCTTTAATATAACTCTCATCTCATTGTCATTTAGATACTCTGCAAATGAGCGGATTGCACTTAGTTTTTTGCTAATTGTTTTTGAATTTAGTGATGAAATTTTAATTCGGTATGGCATAAGATTTAAGAGAATATGGCTTTTCTCTTCTACAATTTCTATATGTTGCAGAGCCTCAGATATAGACTCATCATAGCTTTTTATAGTTAAGTCAGAATAGCCTCTAATATCTTGGAGATATTTTAGAAACTCTCTTTGCTTAGTTTTTATTAACTTTTTCAAGAAGCTTCTCAAATTTACTATAAAACTGTGCAGACTCTTTTATCAAGGCTTCGTCAGTTACTACACTAGGAGCCAACTTTACATACGCACTAATCATAACATTAGATATCATTCTTATTTTTGCTCTATCAGCATCAGATATATTCTCATGTGTTGCTATCTCATCAATTATGAGCATATATTTTTTTGCGTCTTTAATATAAGCAACATATTTTAATGATGTTTGGGATTGTGTCATAACTGTAGCTGCCATTCTATTGTATACATCCAAACTAAATGCCTCTTTTGCTAAAGAATAGGCTTTTTCATACTCTGCGATTTCATAGTAATACTTTGCTTTTAGAGATTTTTCATAAGATGGATTTACAAAAAAATAAATTGCCATGATAAAGAGCAACAAAATTGCAACAGCTGGTATAAAAAGTCTATTTTTCATGTTTTAAAAGCCCCTCTTTTATCAAGTTTTTTGCGCTTACAACATCCATGCCACTCACATCAATAGGAGCAGTAGCATAGTAATTTAATACGCCAAATGGCTTTGGGATAGTAAACTTATCCCAGCTATTTAACTGCCAGTATTTTGTTGGTTCCATCTTTACTAAAACTATTTTTGCCTTTGTCTTTTGTGCTATTGCGATTACACCATCTGCAACTTCATGACGAGGGCCTTTTGGGCCATCTGGTGTTATTCCTATATCGTAACCATCTTTTATCGCACTAATTCCTTGTATCAAAACTCTAGTTGCGTTTCTATTGGTTGATCCTGCAATAGTTCCTAACCCAAAATATTTTATTGTTTTTGAGATTAACATTCCATCAAAATGACTTGAAATTAAAACTTTTGCATGAGGGATTTTTCTGTACTTTGCGTATAAATAGGGAAGCATCAAAAGTTCTCCATGCCAGCATGCAAAGATTATAGGTTCATCGGATACACTATATGGTGAGTGAAATTTTTTTTTGTTAGTAGCGTAAAGAAGTCTGATAAGAAGAGAGGCGATAAAAGGAACGACTAGAAGTGCTAGGGCACGAAATAGTTTTTTAGCCAACTATTTCTCCGCTTAGTGTGCTTCTTCCAATCTCTGTTATCTTTACGTCTCTAAACTCTCCAAGAAGCTCATCGGAGCCTTTTACTTTTACAAACATATTATTATCGCTTCTTCCGCTCACATAGTAGTTTTGATTTAACTCTTCAAAATAGACACGATATATTTTTCCAAGATGAGTTTTACCTTTTTTATCTAGTATCTCAACAGACAAGTTTTGCAGAGTAGTAAGTCTACTTGACGCCACATCTTCATCGATTGTGTTTGTAAAATTTTCAGCCTCTGTTTCAGGACGAGCAGAGTACTTAAATGAAAAAATTTGATCAAACTCTACTTCTCTCATGATTGAAAGAGAATCTTCAAAATCCTCATCACTCTCACCTGGAAATGCAACGATTATATCTGTGCTTATGCTAACATCAGGAGACATACTTCTTAGCTTTTGAACTCTATTTAAGAACCACTCTCTTGAGTAGCCTCTTTTCATATCTTTGAGCACTTTTGTCGAACCGCTTTGAAGAGGCATATGTATTGATTTACAGATTTTAGGATTTGAGGCAAACTCCTCTATAAACTCATCATCCATATGAAATGGGTGTGGAGAAGTAAAACGGATTCTCTCTAAGGAGTCAATCTTGCTGAGGCGACGAAGTAACTCGCTAAAGTTTATATCTTCATGCTCACCTGAGAAACGGCGACCATAATTGTTTACATTTTGTCCCAAAAGAAAAACTTCTTTAGCTCCACGCTCTACAGCTTTTTGTGCTTCACGTAAAATAAGCTCTGTTGGAATTGATATCTCTTCTCCACGAGTTTTTGGAACTATGCAGTATGTACAAGACTTATCACAACCTATTGAGATATTTATATACGCTTTATATGGAGATGTTCTAAAATCATTAAAAGCAAATTCGCTCTCGTCGTAGTTTATATCTATTTCTACTGCTCTTTCTTTGTGTAAAACTTCACTTATTTTAGATACATTTCTTGCACCCAAAACAAAGTTTACATAGGGTGCTCTTTTAATTATCTCTGTTCCTAGATGTGAAGCTGTACAGCCACAAACACCTATCTTAGCACCCTCTTTTTTCTTTTTATTGAAAACGCCTAGCTCTGAGAATAATTTTGACACAGGCTTTTCTCTAACTGAACAAGTGTTAATGATAATCAAATCAGCACTTGAGAGATCATCCGTAACCTCATAGCCCTCTTTTTCTCTTAGTTCTGCAATCATATGCTCACTGTCACGTGAGTTCATTGCACAACCTAGAGTTTCAATAAAAAGCTTCTTCATATCTTGCACTGTTTTTAGTTAATTATATGGACTTGGTACATATATTCGCCATCAGAGAGTCCGTATTTAACTTCATTCATATAAAAGCTTTTTCCTTTTGCCTCAAAGTAATCTTGAAGTTCTAGTAAATCTTTATGTGAATTTTCTCTATCAAAATAGAAAATTACACTCTCATCTTTTTCAACAGCTGCTTCAATTTTTGCCAATTCCGCTTTTTTTGGCTTTGCTGTAATATCAGTTCTTGCAAATTTTAAATCCATTTTTTATCCTTTTTTTTAACGCTATATTTTCTTGCATTATAGTTAAACTCTACTAAAAATCGCATTAAAGATGATTTTATGCTATTTTGGTATAATGTCGCTCTCCATAAGAACTCCCTTATATTTTTTAGCACTGTTTTTTATGAGATAACCCTTAATCAAGGATACAATAATGGAAAAAATTTTAGATATAGTTGAAGCAATTGCCAATGAAAAAGGGCTCAAATCTGAGAAGGTTAAAGAGGCACTAAAAACAGCATTTATACAAACAGCAAAAAGAGTAATTAACTCAAAATTTGCTTTTGAAGCGGTTATTAATAGTCAAACAAAAACTCTTGATATTATTCAAACAATTACAGTTGTTTCAGATAATGATGAGAGATTAAAAGATGAGGAGATTGCACCTGCATATATCTCTATTACAGAAGCAAGAGAGTATGACGATCAAGTAGAATTAGACGATCAGCTTCAAATTCCACATGACTTAGAAGAGTATGGAAGAACTGCTGCATCTCAACTTCATAGAGAGATTGAATACCACATCCAAAGAGTTATAGAAGATGAGATTTTCAATAAATATAAATCAAAAATTGGCTCTCTTGTAAATGGCAGAGTCACAAGAGTTGACAATCAAAACTCTACATACATCGAGATAGATGAAATTCGTGCAGTTCTACCTATGAAAAGCCGTATAAAAGGGGAAGTTTTCAAAGTTGGAGACCACTTAAAAGCAGTAGTTAGACGCGTAGATATGAATAAGGAAAATGGTATTCAAATCGAACTTTCACGTACTTCTCCTAAGTTTTTGGAAGAACTTTTAGCACTAGAAGTACCAGAGATAGCAGATGGAACTGTAATCGTAGAAAGAAGTGCTCGTATACCTGGCGAGAGAGCAAAAATCGCACTCTTTAGCACACATCCACAAGTTGATGCTGTTGGTGCTACTGTCGGCGTAAAAGGTGTTCGTATCAATGCTGTTAGCCAAGAGTTAATCGGTGAAAATATAGATTGTATTGAGTATACAACTATTCCAGAGCTATTTATCTCTAGAGTTATGAGCCCTGCTATCATCTCAACAGTTGAGATTGTAAAAGACGAAAATGGAGAAGCTCAAAAAGCTATCATCACTTTACCAGCAGACCAAAAATCAAAAGCAATAGGTAAAAATGGTATAAATATTCGTCTTGCTTCTATGCTTAGCGGATTAAATATTGAACTTATCGAGAGCGATGCCAAAGCATCTCAAATGAACGATATGCAAGAGCCAAAAGAGCAAAAAGAGGGTGTTGACGCACTTCAAGCGTTGTTTAGCTGATTTAAAACACTTTCTGAGCAAAGCCCACAAAGGTGGCAGGGACAATTGTCCCTACCACCACCTAATATGAGAAATTATTGACACTCTTTATCTTTCTAAAATTACTTATTTCTCAATCAAAATATAAAAGTTAGTTTCTCTTCATGTACGGATTTAATTTTAGGAGTATGACATCTGCCACCATATTTCCAACTAACGTTAAAAATGCAGTAATCATCAAAGTCCCCATAATGATAGGATAATCACGGCTCATAGCACTCATATAAAAAAGTTGTCCCATACCTTCAATTCCAAAAATAGACTCTAAAATCACACTTCCACCTATAAGTCCTGGCAACGAAAGACCAAGAAGAGTAACAATGGGAGGCAGAAGGTTTGGAAGTATGTAGTAGCGCAATAACTCTTTTTTTGCCAATCCCCTAGAAAGCGCAAAGTAATAGTAATCGCTCTTTAGTATCTCAAGTGTAAGTGAACGGATATAGATTATCATACTTCCAAGTCCTACAAATATCATCACTCCAACTGGTAAAACTAAGTGCCAAGCCATATCAAGATAGTAACTTATGCCTACTTTTGGCTCTATTGAATGTAACCCTGCAATTGGAAAAATATTTAACGTTATAGAGAAAAATATGATAAAAAGCAGTGCAAGATAAAACGATGGCATAGAAAAAGAGATTAATGAGATTTGACGGATTATATAATCACTCTTTTTATCATGATTAATGGCCGCTTTAACTCCAAGATAAAGAGATAGAGCAAAAACACTAAAGAGTGCTGTTATGTTCATAATCAAAGTAATTGGCAGACGTTTTAATATCTCGCTTGTCACATCTTGTCCACTAACGAAAGAGATACCAAAATTTAGTCTTGAGATATTTAAAATCCAATCTAAATATTGAATATGTAATGGCTTATCAAGCCCATAAACAGCCTTTAGTGCGTTGATGGCTTCTGGTGTCATGTTTGGGTTTAACTCTCCCGCTCCAAAAAAGCTGTTCGGTGCTGCGTGAATCGCCAAAAAAGAGATAAGTGAGATAAGAAAAAGCATAAATAGTATATAAAGTATTTTTTTGAGAAACTGTTTCAT
>CAMBTK010000062.1 GCA_945870785.1 Sulfurimonas crateris | reverse complement strand
CCGATTCTATCTTTTACTGAACTAGTTGGATTCATAAACTCGCACTTTGCGATAATATTTGCACCACTTATCTTAGAAGCTTTATTTAGTCTCACTAATGGCGTGTTTCCAATAAGTTCTGTTATGTTTTTTGCAATCTTCATAAATAGTCTCCAAACACTTTTATGATATGCTACCAAAAATATTATAAGAAGGTGTTATTATGTATCTACATAAAGAAATTAACTCTATTGAGGCAATGTCTCTAAGCGCTGGAGAGGGCGTATCTATGAAGATGCTTCTCTCGCCTGACGAGTCGCCAAACTTTGCAATGCGCAACTTTATTATTCAAGCTGGTGGATTTATGCCACTTCATACAAACAGTGTTGAGCATGAGCAGTATGTTATCTCTGGTCGTGCCAACGTTCAACTAGGGGATAAAACGATAGAAGCAAAAGCAGGAGATATTTTACTTATTCCAGCTGGTGTTTCACATAGTTATAAAACCATTGGTGATGAACCTTACAGCTTTTTATGTCTTGTTCCAAAAGCGCAAGACACTATTACGCTTATATAAAAGTTAGATTTTGTACTTTTTTAAAAAAGATGAGTGGCTAGGAAATGTAAGAGCAGATATCTTATCTGGTTTGGTTGTTGCCCTTGCCCTTGTTCCTGAAGCTATTGCATTTTCTATTATCGCTGGAGTTGATCCAAAAGTTGGGCTTTATGCCTCTTTTTGTATAGCCGTTGTTATCTCATTTGTCGGTGGAAGAACTGGAATGATAAGTGCCGCAACTGGAGCAATGGCTCTAGTTATGGTTACTTTAGTAAAAGGGCATGGTCTTGAGTATCTCTTAGCTGCTACACTTCTAACAGGGGTGTTTCAGATAATACTTGCTTATCTTGGTATTGCTAAGCTAATGAGTTTTGTCGCAAGAGCCGTTGTTGTGGGCTTTGTAAATGCTTTGGCTATTCTTATCTTCATGGCGCAACTTCCTGAACTTACAAATGTAACTTGGCATGTATATGCACTAACTGCCGCTGGGCTTGGCATCATTTATCTATTTCCTTACGTCCCTAAAATTGGAAAGCTTTTACCATCTCCTTTGGTTACAATCGTTGTTTTAACTATTTTTGTAATTTTTGCTGGTATAGACGTAAGAACAGTTGGCGACATGGGAGACCTTCCAGATACTCTTCCCATCTTTTTATGGCCGAATGTTCCCTTAACATTTGAGACACTCCAAATCATTGCTCCTTATGCTTTTGCACTAAGCATTGTTGGCCTTCTTGAGTCATTTATGACAGCAACTATAATTGATGATATGACAGACACAAAAAGCGATAAAAGAGCAGAAGCAAGAGGTCAAGGAATTGCAAATATAGCGAGTGGCTGTATAGGTGGAATGGCAGGATGCGCAATGATTGGGCAATCCGTTATAAATATAAGCTCTGGCGGAAGAAAGAGATTATCAACATTTATAGCTGGATTTTTTCTGCTTATCTTGGTAGTCTTTTTAAGCGATATACTCAAACTCATCCCAATGGCAGCACTTGTTGCAGTTATGATAATGGTCTCTATTGGAACGTTTGACTGGGGCTCGTTTAAGAGACTTAGAACCTTACCATTATCTACAAACATAGTTATGCTCTCAACAGTTGGAGTCACTGTTGGGACACACAACTTAGCATTTGGTGTTTTAACTGGCGTACTCTTGGCATCTCTATTTTTTGCAAATAAAATTAGCCACTTTATGTACTGCGAGACCTCTCAAGATGAAGATGTTAAAACATACAAAATAGTCGGGCAAGTATTTTTTAACAGTGCTGATAGATTTGTAGATTTTTTCGATTTTAAAGAGAAAGTTAGCAGTGTAATAATTGATTTAAGAAGAGCTCATTTCTGGGATATATCAGCAGTCCATGCGCTTGATAAATCTGTTATAAAGTTTAGAAAAGAGGGAATCTCTGTTAAAGTTATGGGGCAAAGTGAAGCAAGTGCTACAATAATAGACAGATTTGCTATACATGATAATCCACAAGAGATAGAAAAGGTTATGGGAGGGCATTAAATTATGGTGCGACCGGGGAGATTTGAAAAAAGCTTACCCGTTTTAAGTCCTAAAAATAGGCTTTTGAGAGGTTTTTTTATTTCTCTGTGTTTTAATGTATAATTCTGCTGTACAAGCACTGTATTATCTTTTTGGCTTATGGGCGTTAATTGAAAAATTAGGGATTTGGATGTGTGGGTATCTCCAAGAGAGGAGATACAGTGTGAATTTCATTCTTATAGTAGTGGTTTTAATGGTCCTAGCCCGACCGTTATATTAAAAGGTGGGAGCTTATGCTCTCACTCCACTGCTGTAATTGTACCACAAAATAAAAAATGTTTGTTTTTATGCCTCTATTGGTATAACCTGGTATTCTAAAATATCTTTGTTTTCTTCTATATATTTATATGCTCCAGTTGTTAGGCATTCTTTTGAAGTTACATATAATATTTTTTGTTTGTAGTTTTTTATTATATTGTAGAATGATTCATTGTTTTTCAAATAATCTCTTACATCTGTTCTAGTTGCTTTTACTTCTTTGTGGTCTATTTTCCATTTTTCCCAATTTTTACATTGTATAAAATATATAATAATATTATTAACGATACTATTTTTAATATAGCCCTCTATACTACATATCTGTCTTTAAAGATTTTTATTCTTTTTGCTATTTCTTTTTGCTTTTCGCTGTGGTGTATATCTTCATTTTCATTCGCTACACTTAAAGTGTTTATTTTATCAGCTATTTCCTTACTCTTATTTTCAAAATCAGCTATCTCATCTTCAAGAATAGGCGCCATCATTTCAATCATCTTATAATCAATATTGCTAAAAATAGAAGAAACATCATTAGTCAAAATATCTCTATAGAGGTTTATGGTTGCTAGAAATATTAATTTGAAAGATTGGTTATCTCTTTCCGTGCTATTCAAAACTTGTACCATACCGACAAGCGCTGTAATTATCTTGTGAGGTCTTTGTTCAAATGTACCATTGAAAACATCAGGATAAATCTCCCAACACTTATTAATACAAATTTTAGACATTTCCTTCGATGCTTGAGGTGATAAGTCAGGTTCCTTTTGTCTTAGATAATTTTGAACTATAATTGCGGAATTGGCTTTTACCCATATATTTCCTAATTCTGTAATAATTCCCATCTTGAAACTCCTCTTCCTGCGTATTGACTATAGTAACTAAATAATGTTACATTAATTATAAAATCATAAAGAGAAGTGGATATATTACATTTTTTTTGCATAAGAAACCATAAGTAAAACATTCCTACACAATGAAATTTTTAGTTCTCCCATTTAGCAATATGATGACTAAAAGGTAAATTATGAAACTACTATTAATGATACCCTACTTCAATAAACCATCACAATCAACTAAATGACTTTTTAATTTATCACCTTTAGCTACAGCCATTAAATCGTTCTCATAATAGAAACATTTTTTATAGTTCTCTTTATCGTTGTAAATCATCTTCCAAAAAGCATCAGGAACTGCTATCTTGTTCTTGCCTATTCTGAGTGGATTTAAGCTATATACAACACCATTTAATACACTAACACTACCAAGTGATACTGCGACACTTCTTTCAAGTTCTTCAGCCTTAATCCAAGTCTTTTGATTAACATTAGGTGCTTGAGGAATGATGTTAGCCATAGTATAAGTTTTAACTACTACCTTCTCATCATAATCAAATGAGGCATCGTTAGCCAAGTGTCCTCTGTCATACCCTGAGTTAGTGTAATCTTTATTATGACTTCTGTATAGATTAGGTAAATTTTTCTCTGTATAGAACTTTGAACGCTTCTTGATATTTACAGCATTTACTTTACTGCCATCTAATGTATATGAATACATACTTAGCACCTTTAGCTTGGTAGTCATAGCAAATTGCAAAGACTTGTTTATCTATTATTTGTGAGCAGTTTTGCTTGTTTATGTATTGACTTAGGTCTGTAGCTTGCAGTAGTGGAATAACTGCTAATAAAAAAAAAGTTATTATTAACAGTTTTTTCATTTTTTATTTAATACCTTGTTCATTTAATATTTTATACCATTTACAACCATAATCATCACCACCATCACATGCTTTTCCAAATAGTTCTTTTGCTTTAACTTTGTCTTCTCTTACTCCATCTCCATTAGCATATAAAACTCCTAGATTATAACAACCATTCATATTACCAAGTTCAGTAACCTCTATCTTTTTTGATTTTATTTGTGTATTCATCCATCTGATTCCTGGACTTTCGTAAGCTATCGTTCATTCTATCCAAGTTTATTTGCTGTTCTATTTGTTGCAACTTGTAATTATTCTGCTGAGTTTGTTGTTCCATTTGTTGCATCCTATTACGATTATTAAGTTCTTGCATTTGTTGATTGTATGACTTATCGTTATTATTGCTGAAGTCGTAAGCTGACATCTGTAATGCAATTGCCAGACACAGGAGGAATGTTTTCATGTAAATCCTTTATTCTAATCAAAGTGAGTGAGTATACTGCTTTTATCGTTAAAAATAACTATTGTGTATTATATTTAATTGTTTTAAATCTAGACAACTAAAAGATATTAGGATATATGCCCACTACTTGTTCTCTAAACTTAGGCTGCAATTCAATAGCCCTATGATGAATTAAATCAAATAAAGAATTTGCAGTATCAATCATCTTCTTTTTAGATACATCATACTTAGGCATATTTGCAGTTATCTTTGGCAATGCTTCCAATTCATCGATACTATCCCAGTTCTTTATAACACCAAGATATTTACGAATAAAAGTAGCTTTCCAAATACTCACACCTTTGAGAGTCACTACTATAGCATTCCCACCACATCTCTGTGGATACTCCAAATAGACCAACATCAACTTAAGCATTTGATTTAGCAATGTACCCTTGAATGATTTTTGTGCTGTTGGAGATAAGGCTTTCATAAAAGCTCGATAATGTTCAGCCAATGGGTTATTATGTAAGAAGAAGAAATCAACTCTATGATAGTGCTCATTATTCCATTTATAATTTCGTGAATGTAAGTGTCTAAACTTCATCTGTCCAAGTTCATATCTGTTTGGTAATGCAGAACTAAAATCTGATAGTGCATATTTTTTCATACTCTCACCTTTATGTTGATATTTAATTATATCAAAATACTCTTCTGTTGTATGATATGCTGTATTAAGTTTAGTTTAATGTAGTCTATTTTTGCATGAGATATTAAGTTGTAGGCTTTCCCCCTAGAATGCTTTTTTGAATTCCCCCATAGGCACATCTGCTATTGGGTATAAAAAAATATCTATCTCTTTTATACTAATTAAACAGCTTGATTATATGCGATTTATTTTTGATTGATTGATTGTGAATAAATCTGTTTTGTGAAGGCTAAAGAGAATATTTTATGAATTATTTTGCAGTTAATGACACCTATTATGACACCCAGAGTAACCTTAAGGCTTGAAAGTTCGTAATATAGGGGAATTATTTGGTGCGACCGGGGAGATTTGAACTCCCACACCCGTAGGGCGCTACCACCTCAAGGTAGTGTGTCTACCGTTCCACCACGGTCGCATAAAAAAGTCTAACTCAAAAGAGTTAGACTGAGGTTTTTTTAGGTTTATTAACCTAAATAAGGGTTTGCGTAAAGTGCGATAAGAGCAATTACTAGTGCATAAATAACTTGAGCTTCGATCATTGCAAGAGCGATGAACATAGTAGTCATTAGTTTAGCACCTAAACCTGGGTTTCTTGCAGTACCAGCGATAGTTGCAGCAGCAGTATGACCCATACCGATTGCTCCACCAAGAGCAGCAAGACCAAGACCAAGACCAGCAGCGATCATTGAGTACGCTTTAAGTGTTTGGTTAGCAACATCACCATCATTTGCAAGAGCTGCAGTAGCAAGAGCTAACATTAAAAATAGAACTTTTTTCATAAGTTTCTCCATTAAATTTATTACAAATCTTTTCGGCTTATGTAACTGTATCCGCATGAATACAGCAACCCAAACATAAATGCAAGGATTTCCCTACTTAAATTCGATTGCGGATTATACAGAATTAGTTTTAAAACTTAGTTTAATTTTATAAATTTTATTAGTAAATAAACTTTTATGCTATTCCTAACGAGATTTTATTGCCTTTAAACTCTAAGATTTCAACATTTATCTCTTGTCCCTCTTTTAAAACATCACTAACTTTTTCTACTCTTTGATCTGAAATTTTAGAGATATGGATAAGTCCGTCAGTTCCATCAGGCAACTCTATAAAAGCTCCAAAATCTACTATTTTCTTAACACTACCTTTGTACTTATCACCAACTTTATATTCTATTTTTGGTACTTTTGGAGCGTTAACTATTCCTTCGATATGCTCTCTAGCAGCTTGAACTCCACTTTTGCTCTTGCCCGTTACTTTAACTTTTCCATCTTTTTTATCTATATCTATCGCAACTTCAAACTTCTCTATAATCTCACGAATTGTTTTTCCTGCTTGACCGATAATATCACCTATGAAACTAGGATTTATATGAAAAAAGTCTGTGCTTGGAAGTACACCATCATTGAACGAAATATTTTTTTCTGCTTCTTGCATAATATCTATGATATGTGCTCTGCCCTCTTTAGCTTGATAAAGAGCCTCTTTTAAAATATTTAGACTAATTCCGCCAAGTTTTATATCCATCTGCATAGCAGTGATACCATCTTTTGAGCCAGTAACTTTAAAGTCTAAATCTCCATCATGATCTTCTAAACCCATAATATCTGAGAGGATTGCGTACTTATCTCCCTCGCTTACCATTCCCATAGCAATTCCAGCTATCGTATCGCTTGTCTCTATATCAGCAGCCCGAAGTGCCATGTAGCCACCACAAACTGTTGCCATAGAAGAAGAGCCATTTGACTCAAGTATCTCAGAAACTAAACGTACAGTCTGCCCTTGAAGATTTACAATAGGCTCGAGTGCTCTTTTTGCTAAATTTCCATGTCCTAACTCTCTTCTTTTTGTTCCCATGATAGGAGATGCTTCACCGACGCTAAATCCTGGGAAGTTATAGTGAACCATAAAATTCTCATTTTGAGTTCCCTCATCAGTCAGGTTTTCAAACATTTGAGCATCTTTTGGCCCACCCATCGTTAAAACAACAAGAGCTTGAGTCTGTCCACGAGTAAAAAGACAAGATGCGTGAGCACTTGGAAGAACATTTGTGCTTATAGATATTGGTCTGATTTCATTAAGCGCTCTACCATCTGCTCTAACTCTATCATTTAAAATCTGCCCTCTTACTTGCTCTTTTTTTACTTTTTCAATAGCATCTTTAAGCTCTACTTCATTCCACTCTTCTTTCGTGATAACTATTTTTTTTCTGAGTTGTCTAAGAGCAGTTGAACGTTCAGATTTTGCCATCTGATTCATAGCAGATTTTATATCTTCAAAATGGTTTGTTCGTACATACGCAACCATCTCCTCATTTATCTCGTGTGCTTTACACTCAAGTGGCATAGTCTCTTTTTTAAACGTTGTAAACATCTGTTCATATTTAGCATTTGTCTCAAATAGAAGCTCCTCAGCCTTTGCTAAAATTGTTATCAACTCATCCTCAGCTACTGCATTTGATACATGTGTTGCAATAATGGCAGAGCTTAAAGTTGGGTCCATTAATGGATCTATCATAAGGTTAGTATCAACCTTTACTCCGCCTTTGCTTCTCATCTCTATCATCAAAAGCTCCTCTTTTGTTCCCGATAGATAAAGGTCTAGTGTTGATTTATCAAGTTGGCTTAATGTAGGATTTAAAATTAACTCTCCATCTATTTTAGCAACTCTTACAGCTGATACTGATCTGTTAATATCTATATCACTCACATACAGAGCTGCTGAGGCAGCATTTAGAGCTAAAACTTGAAGATCTGACTCTTTATCAACACTAAATACCATAATAGTTATTTGTGTTGGATGTCCAAATCCTTTTGGGAAGAGTGGACGTAAAGAACGGTCTACTATTCGTGATGTAAGCGTTTCAAAATCACTTGGTTTTGTCTCTCGTTTAAAAAATCCGCCTGGAATTTTTCCAGCAGCATATGCTTTTTCAATATACTGAACTGTTAGTGGTAAAAAATCATCTTTTACAATCTCTGTCTCATCAATTACTATTGTTGCAAGTATAACGGTGTTTCCACTCTTTAACCATGCTGCTCCATTAGCTTGTTTTGCCACTTCTGCAAATGAGTACTCTTCATTTCTAGCATTTAATTCTATTGTTATATCATATTTCATTTTTTTCTCCTAAAATTTTTTCTATTCTCTCTTCGTCTATCTTTTCTAACTCTTCATAATAAAGAGCAGTTTCTACATAGTCATCTATCTTATGCAGATAAAATGTATCGTCTGCAAATGGTTCTAAAAACTCTAAAACATCACTTGGAATTACTGGAGCTACTATATAAATTGCTTTTGGCTTCATTGCCAATATAGCTTTTAGGGCAGTTAAAAACTTCAACCCTGTCTCACTTCCTTCATCAACTAGCATAACTATCTTGTTGTGCATAGACGTAAAAGGACGACCTTTTCTATACTGATATATATAGCTTAAAATTTTCTCTTCATGTTTTCTATGTGCTTCGCCATAAATATAGTCATATTTTATTCCAAATGCAGAAACTAAATTTTCATTTATTACTATCTCTTCGCCTTCACAAACTCTAGCGATTTCACACTCGTGATTATTAGGAGCCATTATCGCTTCTGAGAAGAGAATATCAATGCTGTTTTTATATTTACCTCGTATATGATAGGCTAGTTCCAAGCCGCCACGAGAAACTGCTATTAGCTTCCAGTTTTCATCCTTTAGCCTCTGCATCGGTATTACATCATATAGTTTTTTTGCTGCGTCTTCTCTGTTTTTTAGTATATTTTTGTATCTGCCCATTGTTTAATTATTCTCTGATTTGTCAGGAAGTCTATAAGAGAATCCTGTCCCTTCACTTCCAGGTGCCATAATTGGTTTTAATCTTATTGTTACATATATATACCTATCATATATGGAGTCAGAGATACCGCTTAAGCTAAGTATCGGTCTGTTGTTCTCAACATATCTGAGTCCAAAATCCCAACATCTTTTTTGATATAAAAATCCAACCTCAAAACCTCTTTTTTCACTTCGCTCTAAGTCATAATCATGTTTAAAGCTGTATGAGTAGTGTTTGTCATAGATATATTTAACACTTGTTGTCATGTAGCTAGTAACTATATTTGTTGCCGTATAACTATTTTTATACATGTGAGAAAGCCCTAAATTAAAGCTTTTTCCTGTGTAAGAAATTTTATTGAAATTTTTAGAAAAACCATTTTCATCATAATTATAAAACATATTGTTATAGAAATTAAAATCTTTTGTTATCTGATAATCAAGCTCGTTTTCTAAATCACCTGCGCCGCCATTTACATCCTCATAAGATATGTTTTGTGCAACTCGATGATAGATTATCTGATTTCCTAAAGCATCATAGAGATAGTGAGCAAAATAGAGTTGCAATCTCTCTTCTATATCTGCAATATTATAAAATTCGCATCTTGCTGCATATTCTGGATCACTCTCATTGGCAGATATAGAACAATAGTCACTTCTCTCCTCGGTATTATATAGACTCATTTGCTCATCATAATATCCGCTTTGAGTATCAAATCCATCTTTTTGATACTGCGTTCCAAACTCTATAACATGTGTTAAATCATCATAGGCACGTGTTAGTTGTGTTGAAGCGGAGATTAGATGATAATTTCTAGCAAAAAGACCATTATCGTACTCATTAGTTGGTACTGTAATCTCATTTTTGTTTTTAAAAGATGTCTGTTGAGCATACAGATTTGCTGTGTATG
The DNA here is from genome assembly GCA_945870785.1 of Sulfurimonas crateris. Lineage (GTDB taxonomy): Bacteria > Campylobacterota > Campylobacteria > Campylobacterales > Sulfurimonadaceae > Sulfurimonas > Sulfurimonas crateris_B. The sequence continues at coordinate 571 of CAMBTK010000062.1, read as the reverse complement.
AAACATTTAGATACTCATCAAAGAGTGAAGTGTGAAGAGTTACTGGCACATTTAGGTCAGTTTGAACAGCACTTACTCCAGCTTGTCTGTAGTAATTGTCACTTTTTATATCAGTACTGTATGATAGATGGTTATCAAAAAAAGTGTCTAAATATGTGTGATAATGAATGGATGGAAGACTTTGAAGAGTTTTTTCATTGCTATCTATCGTCAAATCTTTATAGTGCTTGAAATAAGCGCCAATATAGTCGTTATCTGTGTTATAAAATAGATTTATTCTTGAGAGAAGCTGTGTTGTCGTTGCATTTTGAGTTGTATCATTTGTTGATAGATTTATATAGTCAACATCATTCATGTTGACTATATCCATATACATACCAGATTGTCCACTAAGATTAGACCCAAACCACTGGTTTATAAAATCATCATTGTCATATAGAAAATTAAAGCCGTAATGCTTTTTATTTGCTAGTTCATTCTCTAGGAAATAGTCCTCTTTCTCTTTAAAGTAACCAGTAGTAAGAGAGCCTTTTGAAGTTTTGCTATCAACAAATCTAAATGTAGAGTATAG
>CAMBTK010000061.1 GCA_945870785.1 Sulfurimonas crateris | reverse complement strand
TATAATTTTAAGAGATTTCATTCAAGCATAGGTTATCAAAAACCAATGAATCTCTATCTTGAATATTTAAAAAGTGTAGTATAAAGTAGCAACTAGAGGTGGAAATTAATTAAGCTGAAAAGTTGTCTTGATTTTTCAGGCCATTATATCTTTAAGGGGATAAATACGTGTATTTAAAGTGCGCACTCTTCCCTCTCCAGCTTCTGTATCTCCTCTTGAATCAAACTCATATAGCGGAACAGTAACACTCTCTCCTGCGTAAGCTTGTTCTATATACTTTAATAAGCCTGTTTTTTCTACCTCTTTGCTCTTTAAAAGATTAAATTTATTAACTGTAACAGTTGCGGCAAAACCCCATAAAACTTCATAAGCACGGTTTACCTCTATCTGTAAGCCATCTTTATCATACACTTCCATAACAGATGGAGACTCTTTCATAAGCTGTTTAAATCGTTTTTCACTCTCAATCAAAGCTTCTTGTGATTTTTTTTGTTCAGTTATATCTACCGAGTTTACTACAAGACCTATAATTTCACCATCAGAGTTTAATAGCGGGGACTTTGTAGTAAGTATATAAACTCTTTTACCATCAGGATAAGTTACCCAATCATAATTTAACTTTGAAGCTTTACCATAAAGTATCTGTTCGTCATGTTGAGACAGAAAATCTGCAAACTCTTTATCAAAAATATCATAATCACTTTTACCAATAATCTCATTTTTTGATTTTCCTGTAAATTTCTCAAAAGCTCTGTTACATGTTAAGTATATTAAATTTCTGTCTTTTGCAAAAAACAAATTTTCAAGGCTGTTCATGCTATTGTCATAAAGCTCTTGTAGCTCAGCTATATCTTGTTCTACTTCAACGTTGTTTAGAGCATAAGCTATATCTCCAGCAACTTCTAAGAGAAGCTCTTTATCATCACTATCTTTAATATATTTTTTATCTATACGAAGAGTTAAATATCCAAAAACTTTATCTTTATATTTTAGTTCTAGATTAAAAGCGCTCTTAACGTTATGTATATCTTTTAAAAGACACTCTAGGCACTGCTCATCAGAATTTTCTATAAAATAGGAACTATCCTCTCTTGAGGCTTCTATACACTTAGGTATCCAGCCACTCTTTATCTTCTCTACAAACATATCTGCATTGTGGCTTTTGTCTGTTGTGTATATATATTTAGGCACTTTAAAATTATCATACAAAACTATCCAAGCACTCCCAAAAACATGCTTTGAGACTAAGGTATCACATATTTCTTGAATTAATTTATCAATGTTTTTTTCTCTTATTATAATCTGATTTACATCTCTTATAACAGATAGAACACTATTTAGATGCTCATTTTTATATAGATAATTTGAAATACGATTTATGGTGTAATAAACAATTAAAATAAAAGAGATTAGAAGTAATATCGATGCAAAAAAGTCGATTAATATCAGCTTTTTAAAATTTTCATCTGAAACAGTTTTTAGATAATCGGCTCTATTATGCACATAATCATAAAGGTTACTAACTGAGTTCTCAAGCTTTTGCACATGATTTGGCTCTGAATTTTTAGCAATCTCTATGACTTGTGCTATATAGTTACTATCAATAAGAGAAATAATTGCATCACGAACTGGTTGACAATCTTCAAATACATCTTTTGTCTCTTTTAAAAGTGTTAAGCCATGGTTTGTAGATATATTATTTTTGATAATATCAAAGTTACTATAAACATTTTTCTGTGTTAGCTCAATCTCTTTGATTAGTTTTTGTACTTCTTCATCTGATTTTGCTAGGACAATGTCTTTCATATTTTTATGAATTTTATAAATATCTGATTTTATTAAAAGAGCGGAGCTGGAGACATTTAGAGTATATTTGTATGTCGCAGCATTTGCTTCACTTACATCATACATCTGATAAAAACTAAATGTTTTTGATATTATGGCAACAACAGCAATAACTATAAATAGATAAACTATAAAATATATCTCTTTTTTACTCTGCCCTATTTTTTTCATAATACCCTCCTCTCTCACTATCTTCTAGATAACAGACAATTATGCAAAAGTACCTGTATTTATTCTACAACTAGAAGCATTTGATATGACTTAATCAACTACCTTCTTTGATTCATAAAACCCTCTTAAGTATCTATCAAGTGGGCTTATTATTTTATATATCACAGGAACTATGAGAAGTGTTAAAAACATTGAGCTTAAGAGTCCGCCTATGATGGAAATAGCCATAGGTGCTTTTGTCTCACTTCCAAGTCCAGAGCTTAGAGCTAAAGGAAGCATTGCAAAGACCATCGCAAGAGTAGTCATAAGGATTGGGCGGACTCTTTTACGTCCAGCTTCAAGGAGTGCTTCATCTGTATCTTTGCCATGCTCTTGTGCGTGGTTTGCAAAGTCAACTAGCAAAACTGCATTTTTTCCAACCATTCCCATAAGAAGCATAAATCCTATCATTACAAAAAGAGAAAACTGAAGTCCAGAGATATATAGAGCCAAAATCACACCTATGATACTAAGAGGAAGTGCAACCATGATGATGATAGGTTGGATAAGCGACTCGTAGAGAATGGCTAGAATGATAAACATCAAAATAACGCTAAGACCGATTGCAACGCCAAACGCATCAGCAGTTTTACCCATCTCCTCAGCAAATCCAGTAAATCTGTACTCTACGCCTGAGGGTAAAAGTGAAGTTATCTTCTCTTTTGTGTACTCAATAGAGCTACCTAAATCAAGCCCAAACAAGTCAGCAAAGATTGTAACTTCTCTTTGGCGGTCAAAGTGATTAATAGCTCCTAGAGCATATGAGTCTTTAAACTCAACCAGACCATCAAGATAGATTAGTTTTTTATCTCTGCTTCTTACCTGTATCTTTTTTATATCCTCAAGTGAGACTCTGCTCTCATCGCTAAATCTAAGTGTTACATTGTACTGTTTACCACTCTCTTCAAAGTATGAGATTTCCAAATCACTTGAAAAGGCAATCGCTATTGCCTCTGCGATTTGTGAAGCTGAGACACCGTAGAGTGAAGCATTTTCTCTTAGTATATTTATATCAATCTGCTGTTTCTGGTCATCCAAATCTGTATCAATATCCATAAATCCATCTTTTTTCGCCAAATAAGCAACAAGATTTTCTTTACCACGCTGTAAATCTTCAAACGAATCAGATTTTAAAACTATCTGATAAGGGACACTCACCCCTGCACCCTTTATATCTGGAATAGCTGAAGCAGTTATAAACATCTCCCTCTTAAAAGGCTCTAGGCTTTCTCTAAAGCCTTGGATAATTTGCTCTTGATTTAACTCTCTTTTGTCTTTAGGGGTAAGTTTTACATAGATGAGTGCTTTATGTTTCTCTTGTGTAGTGTTGTAGCCAACGCTTAGGGTTGTGTACTCAACATGAGGATTTTTTCTAACCAAATCTTCAACTGTTTTTGATTTTTTAACCATCTCTTGCAGTGATACCGAGGCATCTGCTTTGATTTTTATCTCAAACTCTGCTTTATCCTCTTTTGGTATAAAATCCATACCTATTTTTGCAAAGAGGCTAAGAGAAGCAAAAAATAGTAAAAAAACTCCAAGAAGAACCAAATACTTAAACCTTAAAACCTTTTTTAGTATAGCTTCATAAAAGCGCTCTATTGCCCTAAAGAACGGCTCAGTCATGTTGTAAAACTTACTCTCATCTTTACGTAAAACTCTAGCACTCAAGCTTGGAATGAAGCTTAGTGCTATGGTGTATGAGATGATGATAGCAAAGCCTACTGTCATAGCAAAGCTCTCAAAAAACTTTCCAACAATCCCGCTCATAAACGATACAGGGACAAATACAGCAAGAAGCATTGCAGAGATTGCTAGGATTGTAAAAGCCATCTCTTTTGTGCCTTCGTAAGCTGCTTCGTATTTGCCCAGACCCTCTTCCATCTTTTTGTATATATTCTCAATTACAACAATAGCGTCATCTATAATTATCCCAATAGCCAATGTTAGACCTATCAGCGTCATTTTATTTAGCTCAAAACCCATGTAGTCCATCAAAGCAAATGTACCAAAAATAGAAGATGGGATAGTAAGTGCGGATACTAGCGTGATCGTAAGGTTTCTTAGAAAAACAAAAACGATGATTGAAGCCAATATCGCCCCATAAATAAGGTCAAACTCAACATCACTTAGAGAGTTGATGATAAATGGAGAAGTATCGTTTAAAACCTCAACACCAAATCTCTCTCCCGCCATACTCTGAAGATGAGGAACAACTTTTTTGACACGTTTGATTATATCTATCGTATTTGTCCCTGAGATTTTTTGAACCTCAAGCATAACACCTTCAACACCATTGTATGAAGCGTAACTTTTTGCATCACTTAGGGAGTCTTCAACAGTTGCGATATCTTTTAGCTTTATATTATCTTTTATCTTTATATCTCTAAGTTCTTCTATGCTTAGAGCGTCTGCTTTTGTCTTTAAAATAAACTCTTTAGTTTTAGTTATAAGCTTACCACCGCCGATTTTTACGTTTTCTTTTGAGATTGCGTCGTTTAACTCGGCAATAGTTATTTCATATTTGTTAAGAGCTTGTGGGTTTGGAAATATCTTTATCTCTCTATCTTTGTATCCGATGATATTTATAGCGCCTACATCATTAATCTTCTGCACTGCAGGTTTTACCTTCTCGTCTGCAAAGAGCATAAGCTCTTTTAGATTGTCTGTTTTTGCTGTTAAAAATATATTTATGATAGAAGCGCCACCAATATCTAGCTTACTGACAAGTGGTACTTCGGCATCACTTGGAAGCCTGATGGAAGCAACTTTGTCTCGAACATCATTTGTAGCTTCATCGATGTTACGCTCTAAGAAAAACTTTACAGTAACTATGCTCACTCCATCACTACTGCTAGATATTATGCTATCAATCCCGCCGATTCTTGAGATTGCCTCTTCGACTTTGTCTGTTATCTGCGACTCTATGGTTGAAGCCTCTGCTCCTGCATAGTTTGTCTGAATGGTTACTATCGGAAAATCGACATTTGGAAAGAGCGCTGAGGGCATTGCCTTGAAACTTATGTATCCAAATATTACAAGCGTGAGGACATACATAAGTGTCGTGATTGGTCTTTTGATTGATAGTTTGTACATCTAGTTACTTTTTTGAGTCTGTTACTATATAGCCATCGCCAAAGAGTCCAACTAAAAACTCTTTAACCTCAACTTCTGCTATGAGTTTTCGATTTTGCTCATTTACATGTGGATATATTTTTGAGATAACGCCCGAGTGCTCACTTGCATCACCATCTATCTTATACTTAAACGTCTGTCCAGCTTTAACTATGCTCCAGTACTTTTGGTCAAACTCTAAGATGAGTTTTCTTCTATTTTGGCTTTGAATTTTAAACACACTCTTTGGCTGCATCTCCGTTACCACATCGCCTACTTCTGCATCTTTTTCATAGATAATGCCGTCAAACGGGGCATAGATAGCTGTTTTTTTATAAAGAGCTTCTCTGTATGTTAGATTTGCTTTTGCACTTTGAAGTGAAGTTTTCGCGCTCTCGTACGCAAGTGCAAATGTATCAAATCTAGCTTCATCAACAAGATGTTTGACTTTTTCTTCTCTTTCATAATCTCTTTGGGCATATTTTAGAGCAACTTCTGCTTTGTCAACATCAGCTTTTGCAAGACTCAAAAGTGCATGTGAGTCTTCATTGTAAAGTTCTGCCAAAAGAGCACCTTTTTTAACTCTGCTTGAGACATCAACATCCATCTTTTTTATCACTCCTCCAGCATTAAAAGCTAGAGTTGCATCTTGGATTGCTTTTACAAAAAAACTAGCATAAACCTCTTGTGCAGATAGATTAAACGCTAAAAGCAGTAGCGCTAAGTATATTTTTCTCACTCTATAAACTCCTCTAGTTTTTTACCGCTGTAAAAATAGTAAATTGCATAGGCTATTTGAAGCTCATAAAGTGAACTCTCGTAAGTAGCCATTGCTTCTGTTTTAGCACTTAGTGCATCAAGATAAGTAACATTATCAACGATTCTGGCTCTGTATTTCTCTTCTATTGTAACAAACGCACTGCTTGAAGCAACTAAAGAGCTTTTAGCGCTTTTTATCTTTAGCTTTTGACTCTTAACTCTTTGCAGGGCTATCTTCTGTTCTGTTTTTTGCTCATTAGTGCGGTATTTTATCTGCTCATTTATAGCTTTTGCATTTAACACAAGAGCCTCTTTTGCCTTACTTGCAACGCTGTTGTCATAGATAGTCATATTTAAACTTATCATTGCTACATTTTGCTTATCTATCTCAAGAGGATTATTTGGTGTTGTAGTTCCGTACTCATATTTTGTATATATATCTTCTAACTTTATGCTTGGGTAGTAGATAGCATCTTGTGCCTCTGCACCCCTTTTTATAGCTATCTCTTGATAAGAGAGTGATTTTATAGAGTCACTCTGTTCATACTCCAAAGAGTTAACATCTTTAAAATTTGACAACTCAAGAGCATCTATGCTTTTGCCAACTTGTAGCTCTAGATATTTTTTAGCACTTATCATCTCAAAATTTAACGACTCTATCTCATATATCTCTTTATCATAAGCCGCTTGAAGTCTCTCTACACTATCTTGTGTAGCCAATCTTGCTTGATAAAACTGCTCTACTCTCTCTAGTTGCTTTGCTAAAGAAGCTTTTGCGTCAAGCTTTGCTTTCATACGTGCCTCTAGGCTTAAAATGGTGTAAAAGCCTTTTGTTATCTCAAGAGAGAGTGTCTCTTTTGTAAATAGCTCATCGTGCGTAGTTGAGAGAAGCTCATTTTTTGCCTTCTCGTGTAGTGCAGATTTTACTCCGCCATCATATATATCTACTTCAAACTTCCCATAAAGAGCGTAAGTATCTTCTATCTGGAAAAGAGAGGCATCACTTATATTTTTATATGAAGCGCCTATATCTATCTTTGGATAATAAGCATTTTGTTTTGAAGCGACTTCACTCTCTTTTGCGTTTTTTATATATTTTTTTGATTCTAAAATGGAGTTATTTTGATACGCAAACTCTAAGATATCTTTTAAACTCTCTGCATGTATAAACATTGGCAGGAGTAAAAAAAGTGCTTTTTTCATTTTACAAGGGCTATGGCATCAATCTCAACGAGGGCATTTTTTGGCAACGTCTTTACCGCTACTGTGGAGCGAGATGGTTTATGAGAGCCAAAAGCTTCTGCATATATCTCATTTACTGTGACAAAATCATCCATAGAAGCTAAAAATATTGTAGTTTTTATAACACTATCCATTGAAGCTCCAGCTTCTTCTAAAACAGCTTGTAAGTTTTTTAGAACCTGTTTTGTCTGTACTACTACATCATCCTCAAGCATAACACCCTCAGGAGTAAGTGCAATCTGCCCAGATGTAAAAACCATCCCATTTGCAACTACTGCTTGTGAATATGGACCTATTGCCGATGGCGCTTTGTTTGTTTGTACGAATTTCATATATATCTCCTTAATCTTTTTTTGCTTCGTCTACTTCATTTAAGAGTTCATTAAAACCCTCAAAACTTCTATAACCTATGGTCGTATAGATTATCTCTCCCCTATCATTTAAAAAATAGTGTCTAGGTACAGGTTTTGTCTCTAGGTGAGAAGGAATGTCGTCTATATCTCTTGAGAGATAAATGAGAACATACTTCTCTTTTAATTTTTTCAGTACATCCTCGCGAGACAAAATCTCATTTTCAAACTTCTCGCAGTATTTACAATACTCAGAACCTAAAAAAAGATACACATCCTTCTTTTGCGCTTTTGCTTCGCTTAGAGCTGCTTCATAGTCGCTTGGCCAGTTAAAACTAGCACTTAGTGTAGCTATTAACATCACTATTGTTAGTAAAATTTTCATCTTCTCTCCCTATTCCCACGTATCTATGAGATGTTTAAAAACTTCATAAAGTTTCTCTACTTCATCTATTGTGGTTCTCTCATTTATAGCGTGAATTGTATCATTTATTACGCCAAACTCAACAACTCCAATCCCAAGTGGAGCCATATGCCTTGCATCTGAAGTTCCTCCAGCAGTTGAGTGTTTTGGTTTTATGCCACTGATTTTCTCAATGGAGGCATCAAGATTTTTTACAAGCTTAGTTTTTGTATCAGTTTTAAAAGGATAAGAGCCTTGAGTAAGACGTAAATCATAATCTAAGCCTTCTAAGTTTTTCTCAACAAACTCTCTAACCTCTTTTTGAGAAGTAAGAGTAGTATTTCTTACATTAAACATAATCTTAAGCTCATTTGGAGTTACATTTGTAACCTCCATACCAGCTCTAATGTCCGTTATAACAAACTTGCTTGGAGAGAAAAACTCATCGCCATTATCTATGTCTACTCCAGCCATATTTGCCAATCTTGGTGCGATTAGATTTATGGGGTTTATAGACTTTTCAGGATATGCGGCATGTCCCTGTTTTCCTCTTAGAGTTATATAGCCGTTGATAGAGCCTCTTCGTCCTACTTTGATGGCATCACCAAAAGCTCTCTCACATGTAGGCTCTGCAACAACTGCAAAATCTGGGAGCATATTTTTCTCACTAAGGTAGTTTAATACCTCGATTGTTCCATAAGTCCCCTCGCCCTCTTCATCTGAAGTTAGCAAGATGGATAGAGTTCCATTAAAATGTTTAGTATCTTTAATAGCTTGAACAAATGTTGCAACACCGCTTTTCATATCTTGCGCACCACGTCCATATATATATCCGCCTCTTTCTATTGCGATATATGGGTCACTATCCCACCCATCTCCAGCAGGGACAACATCTACATGTCCAGCAAAACATAGATGATCGCCTTGTGAGAATTTTTTATATAAGAAAAGGTTTTTAACACCCTCTACATCAACTCTAATCGCTTCAAAGTCACCTAAATAACTTTGTATAAAATCTAAAAGTCCGCCATCATCTGGGGTTTGGCTCTTTGAGCCTATCATAAATTTAAAAAGTTCAATTGTATTCATATCTTGCCTTAGGCTAATTTATTGAAGTGTGAATTATACTGTTTTTTATTTAGATGACAAATGTTATAAATTTTCACACTTTTTAATATTTTTTATAAAATTCATCTGTTTTCATTTATCTATAATATAAATTTATGATATTATCGCCTCAATTTAATTATGAAAGGTTTTTATGTCAGGGTTTAAAAAAGGAAATTGCAAAAAATATTTTAATGAAATTACAAATTATTTAGATGAATACTCATACAGACATAAAAGGTATCATATAAACTTTGCTATTGCGATTGTCTACTGCCCAGATAGCGATTTAAATCCAGACCTGCACTTCAAAGCTAAAAGAAAAACAGATAAATATATCTCATTGGAGAGCAATCTCTTTTTTGTTGTATTTGACTGCATTGACTCAAACTCATCAAAAATTGCAACACAAAATCTTGAAAATAGTCTCAAAGAGAGCTGCACGGATAGAGAGTTTTTTATTCACTCTATCTCTAGTACAGAGTATGAAAACAGCTCAAATATGCTTGAGACACTCTTTAGAACTCTTGAGAACTCATTTTGCACTAAAGATAAAAAGAGCTCTACTCCCAATCATCTAGTATAAATTTTTTTGACTCATTTATCTCTGGAGTTGTCTCTTTTTTTGGCTCTGTTTTGCTTAATTGTTCTTCATACTTCAACTCTAGCCCACTGCTAGTCATCACAAAACCATCAACTCTTATCTTGCCCTCATGGATTTTTTTATGATGCTCTTTACATAAAGGGATGAGATTATGTTTTGTGTTTTTATGAAAATGTCCTATAAAACCATCCTCATCTGCTAAAGATTTATGTTTTATGTGATGCACATCTTCTGCCATATCGCCACAGATTACGCACTTTGTAACATATAACTCTTTGTTGTACTTTGAGCTTTTTTTCTTAACCAGCAACTCCAACTCATCAAAATCTTTAGCCAATCTTTTTCTAATGCCGTTTGCAATATCCAAAAAATCACTATCCATATGAAGCGATTTTGCAAACTCCAAACCATATATACTGCTCCCGCTTCCACTCTGAAGAACTCTGTTGAAGAGCAGTTTGTCCTCTGCTTCATCATACTCAACGCTTAGATGCAAATCCACTACATTTTTCAAATCACGTATCTCTTTCATGGTTGAGAGCTGATGAAGATGTGTTGCAAAAAGAAAGATTGAGCGGAGTTTTGAGAGCTTTATGATAGCACTTGAAACTATGGCGACACCAGAGAGCGTCTCAGTTCCATGACTTATCTCATCTCCTAAAATCAAAGAGCGCAGAGTTGCACGATTGAAGATGTTTTTAAGTTCAAGCATCTCAACTGCAAATGTGGATAACCCTTTTGCAAGATTGTCTCTTGAGACTATCCTTGTAAATAGAGAGTCAAAGAGTGAAAATCTCATAGCTGAAGCACTTACATAAAAACCAGCCTGTGCCATCAGTGTTGCTAACCCTATACTTTTCATAAGTGAAGATTTACCGCTTGAGTTTATCCCATAAAGAAGTACGCCATTTATCTCATGTCCATCATGAACACTCAAATCAAGCATAACTGTTTTTGGATGAGGCAGGTCAATATATGCGCGATTCCCCATCACTATATCATTTGGAACATATATACCGCTTCTCTCTTG
>CAMBTK010000060.1 GCA_945870785.1 Sulfurimonas crateris | reverse complement strand
GTTGGTCTTGAGTGTTTATACATCTGTGCAACTTTTGATGAGCTCACACCAACATCCAAATCAGCCACATAACCTATAATACGGTCAAAAAGAAGAGCGTAACGCTTCTCATAAAGAGCTTGAAGATGCATAAATCTCTCTTTTGCCAAAACCACAATTTTACGGCGGTTTTTCATAATCAAATCTGAGAGGTTATCAGTAAAAGCAGAGGTTATTTTTACATTGTTTGTTAGTTTTTTAACACTAAATTTTTTAAAATCTTCATCTTTGTAAAACTCTTTTTCTATCATAGAAAATCTATTTTTGCTAAGAGATATGTAATAACCCTCTTTTTCTAAAAGACCGAGTGCTACATTTGAGCTATTTGCGTTTGAACCCCCAACGAGAAGCTCAATTTTTGCCATAATATCTTCAAATGCGATAAGCATAGTTTGGTTCTCTTTGACTAAAGTATCTATCGCCTCATCGACACCATTCATAAGAAAGTTTTCATCAACGCTATTTGTAGTAAAACGTCTTGAAACATCCAAATCTATACTCTTTGAAATATCTCTTAAAAATTCATCAACTTCGCTCTCACTAAATGGCGTCTTTTGTATCTTGTGCTTCTTTGCATACCCAACCAACTCTTTTACGCTAAGCATTGAGTCATATATATGGTTCATCTCAAAAGGGTGAAGCCTCCCAAGATAGAGCCTTCTTGAGAGTCTCTCTAAGTCATAAATCCCACGCATAACTTCATCCAAATATCTTACATGCAAAGAGAGTTTATCTATAAGGTTATAACGGCGTTCTAACTCATCTTTTTGTATGATTGGATTTAATAGTCTCTCTTTTAGAAGTCTGCGCCCAATGGCTGTTGCACTCTTATCAAGGAGTTTTAAGAGTGTAAACTCATTTCTATCTTTAGATATTACGCCCATCTGCTCTAGCGCACTGTTTCCAAGGTACATGTAGCGTCTGTTGTCTATGATTTTTGGCAGGTCAAGTTTTTGAACTATATGTATATCATGTTCAATCACAAAATGGATAAGAATAGCCAAAGACTCGCTTATCATTGGGCTTCTCTCTAAATCGAGATGCTCAATAGCTGAGAGTAGAGATTTTATCTGATAAACCTCACAAAAGAGCCTGTTTTGAAACTCTACGCGAGGTCTTTGGTTGTTTATGCTGTAGTGGTAGTGCTGGGCGATTTCAAGATATTGCATAGCATGGCGCTGGTCTTCAACTCCATCTAAAAAAGTAACAACTATCTCAGAGGTACGATAAACATTTAAAAGATTGAAAATTTCATCTAACGCATAGGATGGGTCTTCACTTGTTCCATGAGATTCATATAGCCAAGTTTTGCCTGTTGTTACGTCTATGGCGCTATATCCGACTTCATAAATATCTCTATGTTTATCAATCAAGATTGAGACGATATAGTTATCATCATTATCAACTATATAGTCAAAGTTAGTTCCTGGAGAGACTATCTGGGAGATATAACGGCTTATTTTTGGAGGGTTTCCTCTCTGTTTTACAACAATAACTGTATATTTTTGCTCTGCAATAAGACGGCTTAGGTATCTATCAAATGAGAGAGCAGGAACACCTGCTAAGAGCGGGTTTCTATCACTGTTTTCGACTATATTTTTATTTTTTTTAGTGAGCTGAATATTTAAGAGTTCTGCTATCTCTTTGGCTTTACCAACCTGCTCATCATCGTTATTTACTTCATAGACTTCAAAAAAAGTTCCAATCTCTATAAAAACAACTGTATCTTTTCCATACTTTTGCTCAAAATGTCTCTGAAGTTCAAAATATGTTTGAGTTAGCAATTTATCTTTATTGTTTAAAATAGAGTCTATATCTGATGAGAGCATGGATTACTTTTTTATTGTATTTTTAAGATTTGGATTATAACACAAAGAGTGTCTATATCTCATGTCACGTTTCGTAAAATAGCCTAAAAAATTCTTAGTTATATTAGTTTATATGATAATATTAAGCTGACACAATAGTGATTTTTGATATACTCACGCAATTTAATATACAGGAACATTGTTATGAATCGTAAAATATTACTCTCACTATCTTTAGCATCTGTGCTTTTTTCTCAGGATATCAAAACGACGTTAGATGAAGTTTTATCTACCAATCCTACTGTACTAGAGAGACTGAAAAACTATAATGCAACAAAAGAAGATATTACGACTGCAAAATCTGGATATTTGCCAAAACTAGACCTATCTATCGGGGTTGGTAAAGAAGATGGCAAAAGAGCTCCAAACAGCACTCCATTTGATTACAGTGTCTATCAAAATTCGCTTACACTTTCACAAAACATTTTCAAAGGTTTTGAAACTCAAAGCAGAGTTTCTCAGCAAGAAAACAGAACTGTCTCTGCTGCTTACAGCTATATAGAAAAAGTAAATCAAACTTCGTTTGAAACATTAAACGCATACATTGAAGTTATGAAAAACAGAGAACTTCTCTCTACTCAAAAAGAGAACGTTGAGATAAATACAGAAATTTTCAACAAAGTACAAAAACTTTATGATGCTGGACTTACAACACTCTCTGAAGTAAACAAGATAAAATCAGCTCTTGCTCTTGCAAAAGCAAATTATGTTGTTCAAGAAAATACTCTTCTTGATGCAGAACACAATATGCAAAAACTACTAGGGCACTCTATCGATGCTAATAGTATGACAAGACCAACAGATGAAGTAGCCCTTCCTCTAAATGTTAAAGAAGCCGAGGAGTTCGCTAAAGAAAATAATCCATCACTACTTGTTTCAAAATACAATATCAAACTAGCAAATGCCACTTATGAAGAGAAAAAATCTCCATACTATCCATCTGTCGATCTTGAAATATCACAAAATTTAAATAAAAATTTAAGTGGTATCGAGGGCAAGTATGAGAACTTAAGAGCTATGGCATACTTAAAATACAACTTTTTCAACGGTTTTGCAGATGAATCAGCAAAACAAAAAAGTATAAGCACTATTAATCAAGAAATGCAAATTAAAAACAGACTAGAGCGTGACGTTACTGAGAGAGTAAATCTTTCATGGAGTGCTCATGAAAAACTAACAGAGCAGTTAGGGCACCTAAATGAGTACAAAGAGTTCTCTCTTCAAACTTTAACACTCTACTCAAAAGAGTATGACTTAGGTCGTCGCTCACTTCTTGACCTTTTATCTGCACAAAATGATTTTATTGCTGCAAAAGCTCAAATAATAAGCTCCCAGTACAATATGCTCTTTGCAAAATATAGAATTTTAGATGCAATGGGAACGCTTGTTACAACAGTTTTACAAAACAGTGAGAATCTATATGCAAATGTAGGGTTACGCGGAGAAACTCCACAAAATAACGATGAGTTGCCTATTTCTTACAATAAGTAATAAAAAAATATAATAATGGCATAATATTAAAATCATAGAAAACAGAGCAAAATAGACTCGTAAAACTATAATATTTAAAAAAAAGGTTCTATATGCTTTTAACAAATGTAGAAAATTTAAACATGGATGCTCTGCTTGAGTGTTTAGTTCTTTTTACAAAACTATATCACAAGCCATACTCAGCGGAAGCCCTAACTGCTGGGCTTCCTATTGAGAGGGGCAGTGATTCGCCAGAGCTATTTTCTATCGAAAATTCAAAAGGTCTCTTCTCTCGAGCATCTGAAAAAGCTGGTCTTAAATCATCTCTTATCAAACGACCTCTTTCTCAAATATCATCACTTCAACTTCCTATGATTATCTTGCTATCAAATCAGGGTGCTTGTATACTAGACAGTTTTAGCAAAGATGGAACTATGGCTAAAATTGTTATGCCCGCAGAAGAAGCAATTGAGCAGTGGGTTGATATCTCTGTTTTAGAAGATGAGTATATAGGCTTTGGCTTTATGATAAAAAAAGCTTTTGAATATAACGATAAAAATTCAAGAACACTTCACATAAATCAAAAACATTGGTTTTGGAGCACTATAAAACTATCATTACCTATTTACAAAGATGTTTTATATGCCTCCCTGCTTATAAATCTTTTTGTCTTAGCCTCTCCTCTCTTTACGATGAATGTTTATGATAGAGTTGTCCCAAATAACGCTATTGAAACGCTTTGGGTTTTTGCCATAGGAGTAGCCGTTGTTTATATCATAGATACTTTTTTAAAGTTCACCAGAACATATCTGCTTGAGTCTGCCGCAAAAAAAAGTGATGTAATTATGTCTTCAATCATTTTTGAGAAAGTTCTTGACTTAAAGATGGCACATCACCCATCTTCTGTTGGCTCTTTTGCAAGTAACATAAAAGACTTTGACTCTATTAGAAGTTTTCTTACAAATGCTACTATGACAGCCGTTATAGATCTTCCTTTTACTATTATCTTTCTTCTTGTTATCTGGTATCTTGGCGGTCTTATTGTAATCATTCCAATTGTAACTATATTTTTAATTATCGCTTATGCTATTTTGATTAAAAACCCACTGCAAGAGAGTATAGAGAGTACGCATGAAGCTAGTGCTAAGAAAAACTCTATTTTGATTGAAGCTCTAAACAATATCGAGACATTAAAAACTCTAGGTGCAGTAAATCAAGTACAGTGGAACTGGGAGGAATCAACTGGAGAGATTGCAACTAAAAGCCTTAAATCACGCCTTCTTTCTTCATCAATTCCTACAATAACACAGTTTTTGATACAACTAAATACAGTTATGATAATTGTCTTTGGTGTTTATTTAATCAAAGAGTTTGAGCTATCTATGGGTGGACTAATAGCTATAGTTATCTTAACTTCAAGAACTCTAGCTCCAATGGGTCAAGTTGCAGCACTCTTAACAAACTATGAAGAGACAAAAACATCTTATGAGACTCTAAATGAGATAATCTCTCAACCAAGCGAGAGACCTAGTGGAAAGAAATTTGTTGAGAGACCTAAGTTTAGCGGTCAAATAGAGTTTGTAAATGTAACTTTTTCATATCCTAACTGTGATATGCAGGTTTTAAAAAATGTCTCTTTTACCATAAATGCAGGTGAACATGTTGCCATAATTGGACGTATTGGCTCAGGGAAAAGTACGATACTGAAGCTTGTTTTAGGCTTGTATGAGCCTAATTCTGGGCAAATTCTTATAGATGGGATTGATATAAAACAGATAGACCCTGCAGATTTGAGAAAAAGTATGGGTTATGTTTCACAAGACATTATGCTTTTTCGTGGAACAGTAAAAGAGAACATCACTTTTTGTGCCTCTCATGCAAGTGACTCGGCAATGCTACGAGCATCTCAAATTAGTACAACTGCTGAATTTATAAAAAAACACCCAAAAGGGTATGAAATGCCTATTGAAGAGCGTGGACAAGGGCTCTCTGGAGGTCAGCGACAAAGTATTGGGATCGCTAGAGCTTTCTTGCTGAACTCTCCAATTATGCTTATGGATGAACCAAGCAACGCTATGGATCAGATGACTGAAGCGAAACTATTAGACAATATGCAACGTGAGTTAGAAACTAAAACTGCAATTTTAGTAACTCAAAAAATGTCACTTCTTAGAATCGTACAAAGAGTTATAGTTATGAATGAGGGCAAAGTTTTTATTGATGCACCAAGAGATGAAGCACTAGCTAAACTACAAGGAAAAGAAGGCGCTAATGAAAAAAAATAAACCTTTAGAGTACACAAAAAACGACTATAGTTTTATGAACAGCCTTAGCGCTGCTGTTTTAGAGCATACTCCTAAAAAAATGAGTGTTGTTATTAAGATTTGGCTCTTTACTGTTGCAGCTTTAATTATCTGGGCGTCTCTTACAAAAGTTGATGAGATAACTAGAGGAGATGGAGCCGTTATACCTTATGGACAAAATAAAATCATACAAAATTTAGAAGGCGGGATTATAGAGTCTATCTTGATTGAAGAGGGACAAATCGTTAAAGAGAATGAAGTGATTTTAAAGATTAGCAATGCTAAGTCAGTCTCTACTTCCCGTACAAATGAGATGACATATTATGAGTTAGAAGCAAAAAGATTGAGACTATTTGCACAAGCAAATGAACGTGAATTTCAAACACCAGAAGTTACTGATGAAGAGTTCAGACGTCAGATAAAATTGGCAGAAAATTTATACAACTCAAACAAAACAGAGTTTAATGCCAAAGATAGATCACTAGCAAATATGATTACACAAAGAGAACAGGCATACAAAGAAGCAAGTGCTAAAGTATACTCTTTACAAAAATCTTTAGAGTTTGTAACTGAAGAGATTTCTATGACTGAACCAATGGTTAAAGAGGGTGTAAAATCCAAAGTTGACTTCTTAAAATTAAAAAGAGAAGCAAGTGCAATTGAAAATGATATTCAAGCAACTAAACTCTCTCTTCCTAGATTAAGCGCTGCTATTGAAGAGTCAAAAAATAAAAGAGAAGAGTCAAAGCAACTATTTATAAATACCGCAAAAGAGGAACTAAATAAAGTTATAGCAGAAATTGCTAGACTAAAAACTCAACAAGTAGCCTTTAGCGATCAAGTTGATAGAACGATGGTAAAATCACCAGTTGAGGGGATTGTACAAAAATTATTTATAAACACAATAGGTGGTGTTGTTCAACCTGGGGCGGATTTAGTAGAGATAGTTCCTACAAATAAGAAGTTATATCTAGAAGTAAAAATAAAGCCTAGTGATATAGCTTTTATTCATCCAGGAGCGGTTGCAAAAGTAAAAGTATCTGCATACGACTTCGCTATTCACGGTGGACTTAGCGGAAAAGTTGTAAATATATCTCCAGACACTATAACAGACAAAAAGGATAACACTTTTTATATCATACATGTTATAACTGAAAAAAATTATTTGGGAACAGAGGCAAAACCACTAAATATTATCCCTGGGATGACTGTAAATGTTGATATCGTAACAGGTAAAAAAAGCGTTATGGAGTATATTTTGAAACCTATTTTAAAATCAAAACAGTATGTTTTTTCGGAGAAGTAGATGAAGATACTTTTTTTTAGTTCAGATTTTAATATTGTTGATGAGTGGAGAGATAAGATTTTTCATACAAACACCTCTTCGTGTTACGATATTTCTTCTTTGTCTAATGAACTAAAAAAGTCTCCTGAGGCTATTGTAATAGCAGATTACGACTCTCTTGCCCATGATATAAACAACATGATAGCAACTGCTTCTGCGCCTTTAAACCTTATTGTTCTTGAGAGAGCCCCATCTGTTGTAACTGGAAAAATGCTTATTTTGCGTGGAATAAAAGCATATGGAAACTCAAGAATGCATAAAATTCATTTCACGCAAATGGTTGAAACGCTAAAAGATAAAAATATATGGACATATCCAGAGCTAACAGCATCTCTTGCTTCTACAAATAGCAAAACAGGCTTAAGTAAAGAGTCTAGTGAACTGATAGAAGAGAGATTGACACAAAAAGAAAAAGATGTCTTAATGCTGATATTAAATGGTTTGACAAACGATGCAATAGCATCTTCTCTGGGCATAACAACAAGAACAGTAAAAGCTCATGTAAGCTCTATATTTTCTAAATTGCATGTAAATGACAGGGTTTCTCTGATTTTGCTTCTAAAGTAATTTTATCTCGTATGTAGATATTTTTTCTACATACGAGCAGATTTTACGAGTGTGTAATAATTAAATCATCTTGGATATGAAGTTTGACAGTTTCATCTTGATTTGACGTATAGTCATTAAATCCAGCTACTGTTTGGCTTGTCGCTTGACTCCAGTTGTCACTATTTTGCAGAGTCACGTTATCTGAACTGTCTCCAGTGATAAAGAGCTCATTATCAGCGTCTGTTATGTTCACTACATCACTAAGTGCAAGTGATATATTTTGAGCGCCATCTCCTAGATTTATCTCTTCAATATTTTGAACTTTACTAAAATCTATTGTGTCATAAGTTAGAAGAGTATCGTAACCTGTTCCACCATTAAACGTATCGTTTCCGCCTCCACCTATTAAAAGGTCATCTCCATCTCCGCCGATTAAAATTTCATTAGCACTTGTCCCTGTTATTACTGAACCTTGAACTGTTGTAATGGATACATGAGCTGTATCACTATCAATTCCATCTGTTAAAGTGTAATCGAAAGATGACAAATGAGAAGTTGAAGTAGGTTCAATCGACATCCAGAGTTGATAGTCTCCACTATCATGTGAAATATTGTTTGAATTGTTATTCCATGCTGTAGCATCTATGTAGTAGTAGCCATCTGCGGAAGCAGTGTACTCAAGATAAGAATCAAGTGAATTTGAGTGATAAGCACTCTGAACAGATCCTAATCCACCAAGCGATGCTAAGGCATCATCGTTTTCAGCCAATAGCGTACCACTTGCATTATAAAGTTTAAGATACATATCAACTGCGCTATCATCTGTATCAATATTCTTTTGACCGTTGTCAGCACCATCAATATCTAAAATTATTTTTTCACCTGCATACAGATATACTTTTATATAATCTTGGTCCGTTGTATTTGGAGTTGCGTTTCCATCTTCTATTCTACCATTCCACTTAAAACTAGGCAGTAAAGCATTTGTAACATATGCCGCATCTGATGCACTAACTTGTCCAAATTTACTTCTTGAAACTTCATATGCATGAGCCATATCATTATTTAAAGCATTTGTTTCTGAATCAGAGGCAAATATATCCGATTCATTTACTATTTGTGCATTTGCTCCAAAAGACGCTGTATCTTTAAAAACAACAGTATCAGTCCCGCTAACGGTTCCATTTAATGCATTAAATGTATTTGATATATGTAAGGTATCATTTTTATCTACATCTGTATCATTAAGAGTCAATACACTTGCAGCAATAGTAATATTTTCTCCTGCAGCAATATTTGTAATAATACTATTATCTGTTGCCACTGGTGCATCATTTGTCCCAGTAATATCAATTCGGATAACATGGCTATCAGTTCCATCAGCAGTAGCAACAATAAAAGTATCTATATGCACTTCATCTTTTGACAATGATTGAAGATTATTATTATCTACCGTATATGTCCATTCTCCATTCTCTGTAATTGATAAGCTTCCTAACGCATTTCCGCTTGGTGTAACAGTTGTATTAAATGTCCCAGTATTTCCATCAGCAAGAGTATTTACTAAATTTCCTCCTGCACTTAAAATACCAGAACTCTGATCTTCTGTAAACGAAGCACTATCAACAGTTGCCGTGATTGTTGAACCATTTATATGTATATTTAAATTTGCAGAAGATTTATCGCCATCAGCATCTGTTATTTCATATATAAAATTCTCACTAGATATACTAGCTGCATCAACAGCAGGTGTATAGCTTACTTTGTAAAGATACATATTGTCAAACATTCCGCCAGACTCAATTACAAGGTATTTAAAATCAGAAGATTGTATCTGAATTGATTGATCCCCAGTACCAAAAAATGAGAAGAAATGGCTAGTTGAACCATTACTAACAATATTACCTGCGCTATCATAAGTAGACCATTTTACCGTTGGAAACATAGAAAATAAAGCAGTATCATTAAACTGTAATGCAACATTCGTAATGTTAGTATTAAACTCTAACACAAGTGCGTCATTACCATCAATACTGTTATTATAAATTAAACTGCTATCTTTTACCCCTATCCCATGACTGTTTTGTGAAACTTGATCTGTATGAGATGCTAAAGTAGAAAGCAAGAGTTTTGAATTAGCTTCATACAAATCATCTGCGCCAAAAAGTTGATTACCTTGATACCCGTAAAGATTAACATCATCCCATTGTGAAATAGTTGCTCCTCCAGTTACAACTGGGTCCAAACCTGTATAAGTATATGTATAGTCACCATTTTCATTGAAAACAATATCTCCATATTTTGCGTTAATACTTAGATTGCCACTTCCGTCAAATGAAGTATATTCCACACCATCATATTTGACACCAAAAAGTGTCGTAGTTCCATCTCCTGCTGTATCAACTTTACCATTATAAGAGTCAGTAATTACATTACCAGATGTTGTGACTTCAGAAATTATGACGTTTATAATGCCACTAAATGTCAAGACAGTTTTTTGAGAGTTTATCTTCCCACCGCCAGCCACATCCCTAAGCAATCTGTTCAACTCCTTTAAGATATACATTCATAGGCTTTTCATAATTCAAAGATGAATGAAATCTTTCAAAGTTGTAAAAGTTGATATATCGATCAATTCCTTTTCGCAGTTCAGATATAGATGCATATTCGTTGATGTATATCTCGTCATATTTGAGAGTCCTGAAAAATCTCTCAATAGCGATGTTGTCTATCGATCTGCCTTTACCATTCATAGATATCTGAATATTGTACTGTTTTAGCATATTGGTATGCTCAAAGCTTGTATACTGGCTTCCCTGATCCGTGTTGAAAATATTGGGACTACCATATTTGGAGATGGCATCTTTAAGGACATCCGTTGCAAGTGCGGTATCCATCACTGATGAGAGTTTCCATGAAAGAACGCTTTTGCTGTGCCAGTCAAGGATAGCAGCCAGATACATATGACCGCCTTTAATTGGGATATAGGTTATATCTCCGCACCAAACTTGGTTGGCTCTTTGTATCTCAATCTCTCTCAGCAGATATGGATATATCTTATGCTGGTAGTGTTTGACCGAAGTTAAGCGTCTCTTTTTTGGAAAGATTGCCTGTATGCCCATCTGATTCATCAAGCGGTTCACTTTATTAATGCCTACGGCATACCCATCCTGAACAAGCTGTTTATGCATAAATCTGTATCCGTATGTGGATGATATTTCCGTATATATTTCATCGATACGGTTCATGATCTTAATATCCTCATCTTTGATAGGCTTTGCTTCATAGTAAAGCGTTGATCTGTTTATTTCTAAAAGTTCACATTGTCTTGTGATAGCAATAGCCTTAAGCTCGGTCTCGACAATCTCTTTTCTATTTTTTAATGAGACCGAGCTGTTCAGCTTTCCCTGCAGCCAATCCCTTTCTATTGTAGTCTTTCCAAGCTTTTTAGCCAATGCATCGTTCTCTTCTTTGAGTGCATCTATCTCGTCTTTGTAAGCCTTAGTGGCTCCGCCGACATCAAACG
>CAMBTK010000059.1 GCA_945870785.1 Sulfurimonas crateris | reverse complement strand
ATCGCTCCGTATGAGATTTCATGGGTTGTAAACTCTGTTGAACTCGCTCTTGCTAAACTTGGAAGAAGAGATTATGACGGGACTGCAAACAAAATTTTTAATGAAAAATATTTTAAGTTGGCGAGTAAATGATACTAGAGCACGAAATTCCTAGCGGTTCAAAACTCTACTTTGGCAAAAGTGCAAAGATAAAAAGAGAGATAGAAAAAGTTGCTAGCGATATTTTATACTCTAAGGGGTTTGAGGAGATCGTTACTCCAATATTCTCGTATCATCAGCATAAAAGTATTGCGGATGAGAGAGAGTTGATAAAAGTAAATGATGAAAACAATAACTCTATCTCTCTAAGAGCCGATTCAACAATAGATGTTGTTAGAATTATTGAGAAGAGACTTGGACGAAATACCGAACATAAAAAATGGTTTTATATCCAGCCCGTTTTTCGCTACCCAACAGACGAGCAGTTTCAAATCGGTGTGGAGTTTATGGATGAGAGTAAGTTATCATCGGTTTTAAATATTGCAATAGATATTTTTGATAAACTAGATGTTGAGCCTCTTATACAGATTTCAAATATGATGATACCGAAGCTTTTGGTTGAAATGTTCGATGAACTGACTCTTGATGATTTTAGACATATAAATATAGAAAAATTTTTAAATTTAAAAGTTGATTGGTTAGAGAAGCTTGTTTATCTTCAACATGTAGAACAAGTTGACGAACTGCTTGAGATTGTTCCATTTGAAATAAAAACAGAATTAACAAAGATGAAAAATCTATGCGGTGCGCTATCTTATAAAAAAAGCGTTTTAGCTCCGATGTATTATGCAAAAATGCTCTATTATGACGAACTATTTTTTAGGGTTATAGACAAAAATGAAGTTTATGCTCGTGGCGGAAGATATAAAAATTCAGAGCTTAGTTCTGTAGGTTTTGCGATTTACACAGATGTATTGATAGAAACAAAAGCGAAGTAAAAGAGGAAAGTAATGAAAGCAGATTTAGTAGTTGGTATACAGTGGGGAGACGAGGGTAAAGGCAAGATTGTCGATAGACTTGCAAAAGAGTATGACTTTGTTTGTAGAAGTCAAGGCGGGCATAATGCAGGACATACGATTTGGGTAGATGGCACAAGATATGCGCTTCATCTTATCCCATCAGGTATATTAAACCCATCGGCTATTAATATAATCGGAAACGGTGTCGTGCTCTCTCCTTCTTCTATCATAAAAGAGATGGAGCAGTTTAGTAACCTAGAAGGTCGCCTTTTTATCTCCGATAAAGCCCACCTAAATCTCTCTTATCACGCACTCATTGACCAAGCAAGAGAGAAGCTGAAGGGTGAAAAAGCTATCGGAACAACGGGTAAGGGTATCGGACCTGCGTATTCTGATAAAATTAACCGTATCGGCGTAAGAGTAGGCGAGCTTTTAAATCCGGTAAAACTTTGTGATTCTATTATGGATTATTTTGCTCAAAATAGAGCTATATTCGATATTTTAGATGTTAAAACTCCTAGCCAAAGTGAACTTTTAAATGAGTTAGAAGAGTACAAATCTAAACTTGCCCCGTTTATTACAGATACGACTCAGATGCTCTGGAGAGTTCTTGATGAAGAGTGTAAAAGAGTTCTTCTTGAGGGCGCGCAAGGCACTATGTTAGATATTGACCACGGAACTTACCCGTTTGTAACTTCAAGTTCAACGGTAAGTGCAGGCGCATGTACCGGTCTTGGACTTAATCCTAAAGATATAGGAAAAGTAACAGGAATCGTAAAAGCGTACTGTACACGTGTCGGAAACGGACCATTTCCAAGTGAAGACTTAGGCGAAGAGGGTAAAAAAATCCGCGAAAACGGTCATGAGTTTGGTACTACAACAGGCAGACCAAGACGATGCGGCTGGTTTGATGCTGTTGCGTGCAGATATGCAAGCCGCCTAAACGGTTGTGATGAACTTGCACTTATGAAGCTTGATGTGCTTGACGGCTTTAGCGAAGTAAAGGTTTGCGTTGCTTATGAACTGGATGGAGTTGAGATAAACTATCTGCCGGAAAATTTAGACAGCGTAAAACCTATTTACAAATCTTTTAAAGGCTGGGACAAATCAAAAGGTGCTAGAAAATTTGAAGATCTTCCAAAAGAAGCACAAGATTATATCAGATCGATAGAAGAGATTACGAAGACGAAAGTCGGCATAATTTCAACATCTCCTGAAAGAGACGACACTATAATTTTATAAGGCTGTCATTGTGAAAACTCGCTTTACTTCATTGGTAAAACTTAAAAAAAATAAAGTACAAAATAGTGAGCAGTTTTTGCAAAAAGCAAGTGTAAATTTAAACAGTGCTGCTACGGCGCTTGAGTTATCAAACCATACTTTAAAAGATTTAGAATCTCCAAAAAAAGGCACAATTGGCGAGATGCTTGCTTCAAGAGTTCTGTTCCACTCTCAGATGGATGTGATAAATCATAATAAAGAGTGGGTTGATTTTGCCGTAAATCAGGTAGAACAAGCAAAAAAGCAGTTGAGTGTCGATATGATGGAACATGAGAAATTTCAGTATCTGGATTTTGAAGAGATAAAAGCAGAGCTTAAAAAAAGAAAGTTTAAAGAGGCAAAAGATTTGGATGAGATAGCCTTGATGACACATGCAAGAAAAAATAGATGAAGATTTTTATTATTGTTCTCTTTACTTTAGCATCTTTAAATGCACTGGAAACAAGTGATAAATTATTTGAGTGTACCGAAATTTTTAAAGCCAGAAAAAGTGAACTTCTTGTAGAGCTTGAGAGAATAGATGAGCAAAAGCAAGCACTCAGTGCACTAAAAACTGCCACCGAAGAGCTGTTGAAAAAAAGAGAAACAAAAGTATCTCAGGATGAAGAAGTTGTTAATCTGAAATTAAAAGAGATAACATCTAAAGAAGAGTCCATTAAAAAAATGCTTCAAAAAAATGAAGAGACTTTAAAAGAGATAAAAGATATAAAAATGAGTAATATCACTCAGACTTTTTCAAAAATGAAAGCGGCAAGTACTGCGAATGTTCTCTCTGAGATGAATCCACAAGATGCAGCATCAATACTTTCTTCACTAAACCCTGCTGTAGTCGGAGCGATACTTAGCAAAATGGATCCAAAAAAAGCTTCCGAGTTAACTTTAATGTTGGCAAAATAACTCTCCTCTAATCATAAACTAACCTTACTTATTGTAAAATGCCCAAATTTATTTTAACCCAAAGCAAGGTCTGTCGATGAAAATATCACTAAAAACAATACCTCATATATCCAATAAGATTGCAATAGACCTAAATAAAAGCGGTGTTGTCACGATGACAAGGGGTCTTGAACCTGTTATGCAAGAGGCACAAAAGATATTGGCACATGATGTCAAACAAGAAGTTGCGCTTGAAGAGAAAGTAAACGAAATTTGTCAAGATAACGAAGAAGAGATAGAATTTAATCTTGTTGATGAGAGACAGCTGTTTTATATGATTAAGAAAAAATTAGCACCTGAATTTGGCGTTATTTTGAACTATGAAGAACGCTATTCAGATCTATCACATAAAATTTTAGACGAACTTTATGAAGAAGATTTGATTCATTTCGATGTGACGGAAAACCGTATAAAAAATATTATTTACAATGCAATTACGTCTTTTATAGCTGAATCTTCCCAGTTGGACAATGCAATAATGGACAAAATAAAAACGTACAAAAAGAGATATGTTCCCGGAACAGATGAATTTGATATTTTGTATGAAAAATTATATAAAGAAGAGATGATAAAGAGAGGTATGGAATAAATGAGTATGAAAAAAGTTTGGATTTATCTTGAAAACGGAACTTTTTTAGAGGCTAATAGTTTTGGTGCATCAAATACAGTAGTCGGTGAGATAGTTTTTAATGTCTCCATGAGTGGGTATCAAGAGATAATGTCTGATCCATCTTATGCAGGTCAGTTTGTAACATTTACTATGCCAGAAATAGGGAATGTTGGTGTTAACTCTCAAGATATGGAAAGCTGTGCGGCACATGCAAAAGGGATGCTGGTTAGAAAGTATCAAGATAGATACTCAAACTTTAGAGCTGAAGATTCTCTTGCTAACTTTTTAATAGAGCAAAATGTTATGGGAATTTGTGATATTGATACAAGATATATAACAAAGATGCTAAGAAGCGAGGGTGCTATGATGATGATAGCATCTACTGAGATTAGCGATAAAGAGGAACTAAAAAAGATTTTAGAAAACTCTCCGAGAATTGAAGATGTAAACTATATTGAGCAAGTTAGTACAAAAGTTTCTTACAAGCACACTCAGTCAACATATAATGATAGAGATTTTAAATATGACGAAGCACCGACTCCTCAAGCAAATGTAGTAGTTTTAGATTTCGGCGTAAAAACAAATATTTTAAATGAGCTGGTAAGTGCAAATATCGGAGTAGAGGTTATTCCTAATGGTTTTAGCGGCGATGATCTTATAAAAAGATATAACGCCAAAGAGATAGACGGAGTCTTTTTGTCAAATGGACCGGGAGACCCGCTCGTGCTAAAAAATGAACAAGCTGAAATAAAAAAGCTAATAGCTGCAAAAGTTCCTATGTTTGGAATCTGCTTAGGGCATCAGCTACTCTCTATCGCTCACGGGTATGACACATTTAAGCTCAAGTTTGGTCACCACGGCGGAAATCAACCTGTCAAAAATATGAAAACAGGTTTGGTTGAGATTACGGCTCAAAACCACAACTATAATGTTCCTGATAATATTGTAGAGATCGCAGAAGTTACTCATACCAATCTTTTTGATAACACAATCGAGGGATTAAAATACAACGACTCTCCAATTTTTTCAGTTCAACATCACCCGGAATCTAGCCCCGGTCCAAAAGAGAGCAGATATATATTCAATGAGTTTCTATCTTTAATAAAAAGATAGAAACTCTCCTCTTTCTTACTAAATACTTCAAATTTTAGAACAACATATTGTTAATATAGTGTTAACTGAAAACATAAAGTTAATTAAAATTGCAAATTTGTCAAAAAAATGTCACTATTTAAGAATTCTTAAATATTTATACTGTTACTATATTAATGTTAATTAGTTTAATAAATTTAATTAAACATAATTGCTTTGAATCTTAAGGAGTCTATACATGGTAAATCGTCCATTAGAGTATGACTATACTATTGCAAAGATGTTTATGCTTACAACAATCGTTCTAGGGATTGTTGGTATGCTCATCGGTGTAATCTTAGCATTTCAACTTGCTTTTCCAGGGGTTAATACAATCTTGGGAGAAGGATTAGCTGAATATACTAATTTCAGTCGTCTTCGTCCGCTGCACACAGATGCGGTAATATTTGGTTTCACGCTGAGTGGTGTTTTTGCTACTTGGTATTATGTTGGTCAAAGAGTGCTTAAAGTATCAATGGCTGAATCAGCTTTATTGATGTTTTTAGGTAAGTTACATTTTTGGCTTTATTTAGTAGTTGTAGTTGCAGTTGTCGTTTCACTTTTTGCAGGTGTAACAACTTCAAAAGAGTATGCTGAATTTGAGTGGCCTATAGATATCGGTGTAGTCGTTGTTTGGGTACTATTTGGTATGAGTATTTTCGGTCTTATCGGTATTCGCCGTGAAAAATCACTGTATATTTCAGTATGGTACTATATTGCCACTTTCTTGGGTATAGCAATGCTTTATCTTTTTAACAACATGGAAATACCTACAATGCTTGGTACATCTGCAGCAGGTGAGAGCGGCATCGGTGCATGGTATCACTCTGTGTCTATGTACTCAGGTACAAATGATGCGTTAGTTCAGTGGTGGTACGGTCACAATGCGGTTGCATTTGGTTTTACAGTTCCTATCGTTGCTATGATTTACTACTTTTTACCAAAAGAATCAGGTCAAGCAATATATTCATATAAACTCTCTTTACTCTCTTTCTGGGGATTGATGTTTGTTTATTTATGGGCCGGCGGACACCATTTACTTTACTCAACTGTTCCTGATTGGATGCAAACAATGGGTTCAATATTTTCTGTAATCTTGATTCTTCCATCTTGGGGTTCGGCAATTAACATGCTTTTAACGATGAAGGGTGAGTGGCAACAAGTTGCAGCATCTCCGTTAATTAAATTTATGATTCTTGCTTCAACTTTCTACATGTTCTCAACGTTGGAAGGTCCGATTCAAGCAATTAAATCAGTTAACGCAATTGCACACTTTACTGACTGGATTGTAGGTCACGTACATGACGGTGTTCTTGGATGGGTTGGCTTTATGATTATGGCGGCGCTTTTTCATATGGCTCCTCGTGTATTTAAAAGAGAGATTTACTCTAAATCTTTAATGGTTGCACAGTTTTGGATTCAAACTTTAGGTGTTGTACTATACTTTACATCTATGTGGATTGCAGGTATTACTCAAGGTATGATGTGGCGTGCTCACGATGAATTCGGTAACTTAGCTTACTCTTTTATTGACACTGTAACAGTTCTTCATCCTTACTATGTAATTCGTGGTGTCGGTGGTCTTTTATATCTAGTTGGTTTCTTAATGTTTGCATATAACATCTATAAAACTATGTCTGCTCGCCCTGTTGAAGATCACGAGCTACAAAATGCATCGCCTATGGGCGCTTAACAGAAAGGATAAAATATGTTTCATTGGTTAGAAAAACATCCGTTCTTTTTTGCGGTAGGTGTGTTTGTTGTAATCGCGTTTGCAGGTTTAGTTGAAATTCTACCAAACTTTGCTCAAGCTTCTCGTCCTGTTATTGGGACTGCTCCGTACTCTACTTTAGAGTTGGCAGGTCGTCATGTATATATTAAAAACAGTTGTAATGCTTGTCACTCACAGCTTGTTCGTCCGTTTAAATCAGAAACTGACCGTTACGGTCACTACTCTCTAAGCGGTGAGTATGCGTATGATAGACCATTTTTATGGGGTTCAAAAAGAACAGGACCGGATTTATGGCGTGTTGGTAACTATCGTACGACAGACTGGCATGAGAACCACATGAAAAATCCGGCTTCAGTTGTACCGGGTTCTGTTATGCCTGCATATAAGTGGATGTTTTCAAATAAGGCTGATATTAATACGGCATTTGCTGAGCAGTTAACTGTAGCACAGTATTTTTCTGTTCCTTATAACCAGAGCGTTCCTATGAAAGATGGAACTACTAAAGTTGTAAAAATGGGAGGCAGTGTTGCAGAAGCAAACGCTATTGCACTTGAAGAAGCAAAAATTATTGCAGCAGATATGAAAGATCAAGATGTTAAAGACACGGTAGCGAGAGGCGAGATTCCTGAAATAGTTGCATTAATTGCATATTTGAATAGTCTTAAGTAGGGGATTATAGTGGATATTGCACAACTTCAAGCTTACGGATACTTTATATTAACAGCATCTCTTGTGATTGTACTATATGGTTATATTTATCATTTGTACACAAAAAAGAGAGATGCTGATGGAGTTGACTATGAAAATTATAGCAATATGGCACTAAAAGATGATATTGTCGATACTCCGGTATCGGCGAAATCCGATAAAGAGAAATAGGAGAGAGATATATGAATAAGCTTTATCTTTGGGGAATCATTATTATAGCAGTTATGCTTGGTGCTACTTACTTATCTGTAGGCGGTTCTAAGGGAGGCTTAAATGGTGATATCGTCAACATGCTTGCAGTTGCAGGAGCTGTTTCGCTTGTAATAATTACAGTATTTGTCGTAGTTAAATATGTTCGCCAAATGCAAGTAGATAGCGCGAGCGGTGAACTATTAAAAGATAACTGGGATGGAATAGGCGAATATAAAAATGAGGTGCCGACAGGTTGGGCAGTAATGTTTTTACTGACAATGGTTTGGGGTATGTGGTATTTTGTAATTGGGTATCCGGTAAATGCCTATTCTCAAATTGGTGAATATAATGAGGATGTAGCAGTACATAACTCAAAATTTGAGACAAAATATAAAGATATTACAGGTGAGAAGTTAGTTGAAATGGGTGAGTCTGTTTTCCTAGCTGAGTGTAAAGTGTGTCACGGAATTAGTGCAGACGGAATTGATGGAGCAGCAGCAAATCTAAACAAAAGAATTGATGAAAAATCTGTTAAGCATGTTATAGAAAAAGGTTCAAACAACAAGCTTTTAGGTATGGAAATGCCTATGCCCGATCGTAATGGACTCTTAAATGCAAATACCGGAGCTTTAATTACGGATGCAGAGATTGAAACAGTTTCAAAATTTGTTGCAAACAAAATGAGCGGAGCCGGTGCTGATATATTTGCAGGTACATGTGCAGCTTGTCATGGTGAAGACGGTAAAGGTTTAGATTCTGTTGCACCAAGTATCGCAACATATACGCCTACGTTGGTTAGTAATGTTCTAACACACGGTAAAAAAGGTGCTATAGGTGTTATGCCTAAATTTGACAGACTCAATGATAAGCAAAAAGAAGCGGTTGGTGCTTATATCACTAGCCTAAACAAATAAGGAGTCAGGTATGAATGAAAATAGAAGCGTATTTGCTCTGGATGGTATAACGGGCATGTTGATTGCAACCGTGTTGCTACTAATTATTTTAGTTGGATTAACAATTTGGGGTATTGGTGTGCAAAACACAAGTGCAAATAATTTTTATGATATAAAAGATGAACAGCTAATAAAGATGATTAGTGTTGATAACTCTAAACATTTAGTAGATGTAAAGTAAAGGATAGATTATGGAAAAAATAATTTCATGGGGCTTGGTTATAATGGCTATCTATACTCTTTATGTGGTTTTAACGCCAAATCACCTTTTTATCGGTTAGGAAATTTCATTGAAGTTTTCAAGAGGGCTTTTGGCCCTCATCCTCACACTTTTTTTTAGCACTTCCCTTAGCGCACAATATTTATATAAAGATGAGATAATTTTTAACCCGTTGTTTAATGCGGAAGTTGAAAAGTTAGGCTTAGAACTCTACCAAAAAACAGGAATTTCTCTAAGATTGGTAATGCTTAAAGAGCTGCCAAGCGGCATGAGCATAGTCGATTATGAAAAAGAGCTAATGAAAGATTTTAGCGAGCCTACTATTTTGCTTACTTTTTCAGAGATGAACTCTAAAGTAGATATTCTTGCAAATCCTGCAGCTTTATATGAGTATTTTGATAAACAACAGATACTAAGCCCTGTAGCTTCTTCGGTACAAGCTTTTGTAATGGCACTTTTTTACAGTGATAGTTTTTCTTCATTTAAAGAGATTGCATCTAGCCACGGCGGAACTATTATTCCTCTTTTGGCTCAAAAAGCAAAAGAGGGTGAAGTTTTAGGCAAGTATTCAGGTTCTATGTTTAACGGTTATGCCGACATCGCAGAACAGATTGCTTCAAGCAAGGGTATTGTTCTGGAAAACGCAGTCGGAAGCGCAAATCAAAACAGCATAATGGTCGTAAAAGTGCTGTTTTATAGTTTTATATTTTATGGTATATTTATGTACATTAAGAGAAAACTATATATAAAAAGGCAAAAAAATGAGCAGAAGTAACGGCAGAATTTGGCCATATGCAATCGGTGCATCCATCATATTTATTTTTGGTGCATGTGTCGCAACTATAGTCGTAACAAGTAAAGTGCCTGTTGAGAAAAGCGACACTTACATGATGGGCTATCATGAAGCGGATGCCAAAGCAAACGATATTATAAACGATAGAATTGAATTTAACAAAAAATATAAAATAGAGTATTTGACGGATGATTTTAACTCGCAAAATTGTGTGGTTAAGTATAAGGTAGGCGACATAAACTCCAACTCCGTAAATAATGCGGATATTAAGGTTGTAGTAACCAGACCCGATAATCATAAATATGACCAAGAGTTAATCAATCCTGCCGTTGAAGGCGGAGTTTATACGTTTAGTGCAATAAAGCTCCCGCTTGAGGGAAGATGGGACATCATGGCAAAAATAAGCATTGATGGTGTTCAAAGATTTTATAATATTAAAACGGATACAAGAAGCAAAGAGATCATAGAATATTAGGTTATAATAAACCTATGAATGAATCTCTAATCGTCCTTCCCTCGGCTCGCGCAATCAGAAATAAGCTCTTGGGCGTAGAGGGTGCTACTCTCTTCCTGCCCAATTTTATCACCATGAGTGATTTTATACCCAAACTCTGCATCGTCAAAGATTTTAAAACCTTAGATGAAGACGGCAGAGTTCTGCTGCTTTTAGAGGCATCCGATTTTAAAGGCTTTGCTAACCTGCAGATTCAGAGAAACTTTTTTACCTTCACAAAAAATTCATCATTTATCTTCAAATTTTTTCAAGAGCTAAGTGCTGAGATGTTTGACATAAAAGATCTCAGCACCTCCGATATTTACGGCGAGTATGAAGAACATATAGCCATACTTCAAGAGTTATACGCCAGATATGAATCTTTATGCAGCCAAAGAAAAGTGCTTGATAAGATATTTTTGCCAAAGCTATATAGTTTTAATGATAGTTATGTAAAAACGTATAAAAATATAGAGCTGCATGTTGATGGACATTTGACAAACTTTGAACTTGAACTCATAAAAAAGTGCTGTGAGTTTAGCAATGTAGAGATTGTCTTTACTGCCACAAGGTTCAATAGTAAAATGCAGAGTAAATTTCTAGAACTCGGCATAACTCTTGAGGTCGGATTTGAGTATAAAATATCGCTCAACAAAAAAGAGATAGTTCAAAAAAGAGAGATTATTACAAACAGAAAAGTCACATGCGAATCCCTAAGTGAACCTCTTTTACAAGCTGCGTTTGTCCAAAAAAAGATTTATGATTTTGTAAAGATGGGATATGAACCTGAAAATATTGCCGTTATCTTGCCTGATGAAAATTTTGCTCAGATGCTTAAGGCTTTTGATGAGAAGTCAAACTTCAACTTTGCGATGGGCGAGCCTTTTAGCCAAACAAAAATATATGAGAAAGTAAACGCTACATGTAAGTTTATTGAGCAGGATTCAAAAGAGAATGAGGCTAGAGTAAACAGAGCAGGCGATGAGTTTCTTAGAGAGCTTTTTGGAATTTACTATAAAAGTGCCGCAGATGTAGATATCTTAGAGTTTTTAAAAAAATATAAAGAGAGTTTTTCAGATAAAAAAGAGCTAAAAATTTACGAAGAAGAGCTTTATAGTTTCAAAAATATTTTGCCGTTTATGAAGGAGATGAGCGTTAAATCCCTCTTAAGTGTTTTTTTACAGAGGCTATCAAAGAGAACGCTTGACGATGTAAGAGGCGGA
>CAMBTK010000058.1 GCA_945870785.1 Sulfurimonas crateris | reverse complement strand
CTGGTCCCATTCCGAACCCAGAAGCTAAGCCTCTCATCGCTGATAATACTGATCCTTGCAGGATTGGAAACGTAGGTCGCTGCCTAGTTGATCATTTCTAACTTCAACTTCTTAACTTCAATCTTTTTATTAATTAACTTCAATTTCTAGCTTTACGCCAACTTTAATAACAAATGTAATTTCTACCTGAGCTCACTTACTTATTTTTAATAATCTTTTATTGTTTTTATAATTGTAATTATAAAAAAATATGTTTTCAAGATGGATATTCTTGAGACTTTAACAATTGATAATATGGTATTATTTTGCATACTATTTTAGGATGTTATGTGAAAAAATATATTAAAGATCAGATAAAAAAATCATTTGAAACTAAACAAGCTATTTATGAAAATATTGATTTAATTGATAAAATAGAAGAGGTTTCTAAGCTTTGTGTTGCCTTGTATAGAGTTGATAAAAAAACTATTCTTGCTGGAAATGGCGGAAGCGCTGCTGATGCTCAGCATATTGCTGCAGAGTTAGTTGGTAGATATGGCTTTGATAGACCTTCAATTCCATCATTGGCATTAACAACTGACACCTCATGCTTAACTGCAATTGGAAATGATTATGGGTATGACAACGTATTTTCTCGTCAATTAGAAGGGATGGGACAAGAAGGTGATTTATTCATTGGTATATCAACTTCTGGCAACTCGAAGAACATTATTAATGCATTTTTAAGTGCAAAGAAAAAAGGGATAACAACTGTTGCATTAGTTGGGCGAGATGGCGGAGAGATGGCTAAAATGGCAGATATTGCTTTAGTTGTTCCATCTGATTCAACTCCTAGAATTCAGGAGTCGCATATACTTATTGGTCACATAATTTGTGATATTATAGAAAAAGAGATTTTTGGAGAAGGTGTTAATTAATATTTTATGAATAGAGCACTTTTTTTAGATAGAGATGGCGTTATAAATGTTGAAGTTAACTATCTTTATAAAATTGAAGATTTTATATTTATTGATGGCATATTTGAGCTTTGTAAAAAATATCAAAATGAAGGATATTTTATATTTGTAGTTACAAATCAATCTGGAATTGCTAGAAGTTTTTATACTCAAGAAGATTTTGATGTTTTAACTTCATGGATGATAGAGGAGTTCTTAAAAAGAGGTGTAACGATTAACAAAGTCTATCTTTGTCCTCATCACCCAGAAATTTCAGGAGAGTGTAACTGTAGAAAACCTAAAGCTGGAATGATATTTGAAGCAAAGCAAGAGTTTGATATTGATTTAGAGAATTCTATTTTGGTTGGAGATAAGGAACGTGATATTGAAGCGGCTATTCTTGCTGGAATAAAAGAGAGTTATCTTTTTGATGAAAAAGGTGTTTGCAAAAAATCTAAAGCAACCAAAATTATTTCTAGATTAGAGGAGATATATAAGTGTTAATATTAAACAGCGGCGGAACATTTAATAAAAAATATAATCCTCTCAATGGGGAACTCGAGGTTCCTTACAATAATAGTGCAATTGAAGAAATTTTAAAAAGTGTTGAGTCTAAATATGATTTAGCAGGTGTTGTTTACAAAGATAGTTTAGATATGAATATAGATGATAGAAAAAGAATAGCACATATTATAATGGAGTCAAGTGATGACATATTTATAATTGTTCATGGGACTGATACTATGCATACAAGCGCAGAGTTCTTGGCAGAGATATTTGATGATAGGAAAATAGTATTTGTTGGTGCTATGAAGCCATTTGAGATTGATAATATAGAAGCTAGTTTAAATTTAGGTATGGCTATTGGATTTGCAAAAGCGACTAAAGATAATGGTGTATATATATGCATGAGTGGACATATAGAACCTTGGCAAAAAATTTATAAAAACAAAAAATTTGGAAAATTTGAAGTTGTCCTCTAAAGTTCCTTGCTCTCACTGTCATATAAAATTTGATACATCTGTTATGATTAAAGATAAAGAACATTTTTTTTGTTGTAATGGCTGTCAAGCTGTTTTTCATCTGCTTCAAGACCAAGGGCTTGGGAATTTTTATGAAAAAAGTAAAGATATAGAGCTTTGTGCACAAAATCAAAACCTTGAAGACTCTTCTAATTTTGATAGCAAATCTTTTTACGATAAATTTGTAAAGATAAACAGTGATGGCTTTTGTGAAGTCTCTTTAGTTATAGAAGGAATTCACTGCTCAGCTTGTGTTTGGTTAAATGAAAAAGTATTACATAAGATGGATGGTGTAATAGAAGCAAATATAAATTTTACAAACAATAAGGCAACGATAGTATGGGTAGATAATATTGTAAAGCTATCAACTATAATTGATACTATTCGCTCAATCGGTTACAACGCATTTGCTTATGACTCCTTGGCTCAAGAACTACATGTTAATAAAGAAAGAAAATCATACTATTTGAAAATGGCAGTTGCTATTTTTGCTTCTATGAATACTATGTGGATTGCAGTTGCACAATATGCTGGCTATTTTAGTGGAATAACACAAGATGTAAAAACAATACTAAATATTGCAGAGGGAATACTTGCAACTCCTGTACTTTTTTATAGTGGTTGGGTTTTTTTTAGAGGTGCTTATTATGGTTTTAAAAATAGAGTAGTAAATATGGATATGCTAGTAGCAACTGGAGCTACTTTAACTTATGTATACTCTTTGTTTATTACAATAAATCAAAAAGGTGAAGCTTATTTTGACTCTGTAAGTATGATTATTACATTTGTATTGATTGGTAAATTTTTAGAAGTGTTGAGTAAAAAAAATGCAGCTGATACGCTTGATAAAATTGCAAACAGTATTCCTAGTGAAGTTAAAATTTTAAAAGAAGACAGGATAGTTACTGCAAAGCTTGATGATGTTGTTGTTGGCGATATAGTAGTTGTTTCTAGTGGAGAGAGGGTTTTACTGGATGGCGAGATTGTTAAAGGAAGAGGATCTTTTGATGAATCAAATCTTACGGGCGAGAGTGAGCCTATATATAAAAGCATAGGTATGAGTGTTATTAGCGGTACTATGAGTATCGATGCTGATATACATTTTAGAGCTAGTAAAGATTTTAAGCACTCTACTTTATCTAATATCGTAAAACTTTTAGAATCTGCTATAAATAAAAAACCAAAAATTCAACAGATGGCTAATAGATTGTCTGAGCATTTTTCATCAGTTATTTTAGGGCTATCAGTGCTTACTTTTTTTGGATGGTGGTTTTGGACTAATAATTTTGAAACATCTCTGATGGTTGCTATATCTGTGATAATTATTGCATGTCCTTGTGCATTGGCATTAGCCACTCCAGTTGCAACTCTTGTAGGATTGGGACTTGGTGCTTCAAGAGGAATCCTATTTAAAGAGGCAGCAGGCCTAGAGGTAATGGCAAAAACTGATACTCTTGTTTTGGATAAAACAGGGACTATTACAGCAGGAAAGCCAGAGGTTGTAAAAGAGCATATAATAGAAGAATTTGATAAGAAACTACTCTACTCTCTTGTCTCATCTTCAAAACATCCTGTTGCCAAAGGCGTAGCAAATTATATAAAAGATTATTGTGAAAATCTTTACGACACTATATTTGATGAGTTTGCTCAACTTCCAGCGCTAGGAATAAAAGCTAAGAGTGGTAAGAGAGAACTTTTAGGCGGAAACAAAAAATTAATGGATGAGAACAAAATAGAGATAGATGTTTTAACACAAGGAACACTGTTTTATTTTGCTATCGATAAGAGAGTAGTGGCTATTTACGAGCTAGAAGATAGAGTTAAAGATGGCGTTAAAGAGTTTGTACAAAGTATGGAGAAGATGAAGATAGATGTTGTCATGTTAACAGGTGATAATGAAAGTATTGCAAAGAGAGTGGCTTCAAGCGTAGGTATAAAAAATATTTTTCATGAGCAAACGCCACAAAGCAAGGCAGATTATATCAATAGTCTTACCTCTGCAAAAAAAAGTGTAGTAATGGTTGGAGATGGCATAAATGATATACTAGCACTTGCTTCTGCTGATATCGGCATAGTTATGGGAAGCGGAAGCGATATAGCTGTTGAAATAGGAGATATTGTCCTTTTAAATAGCTCTATAAAATCATTAGAGGATGCTTTGAAAATAAGTCGTACAACTTTTGGGCTCATAAAGCAAAATCTTGGTATCTCGCTGGTTTACAACGCATTAACAATCCCTCTTGCGATGGCAGGATATGTTATCCCTCTTATCGCTGCTATCTCTATGTCGGCTAGTTCACTCTTGGTTGTAGGCAACTCTATGAGAATTCGATATAAATGGAATAGGGAGTAGATTATGGATAGTTGGGTAATAGCCATGATGCTTGGAGCTTCTCTATTTTTAGGGGCAATTGCACTTTTTGCGTTTTTGTGGGCTGTAAAAAATGGTCAATTTGATGATGAAGAGAAGTTTTTAAATGCTGCTAAATTTGATGGTGAAGAGGAATTAAATGATGCGTTAAAGAGAGAACAAAAAAAAGAAGATTTGAAAAAGAGCTATAGACCTGAGTAGAAGATTGAATCACCTCAAGAGGTGATTCTGGTAAATTATTTACCGATAGTTTGTGAAAATGCATCCAAGTCAGCATCAGAATATTTAGCTACTTGACCTTTCATAAGACCTTTCATTGGTCCGCCGTAACTACCATCTTTGTAACCTTTAAGTGCAGCAGCGATATCTGCATGAGTCATCTCAGCAACATTTTTAGATTTTCCTAAAGCAGGTTTAGCCCAATCTGCACCGTGGCAGCCTTGACATGCACCAGCGTTAACGCCAGCCATTAGAGCAGTTGTTGCAGTTAAAGCAACGATTGATAATACAATTTTTTTCATTTTAATCCCTTTGATTTTTAATTTCGGGCAAATTATAGTAACTTTACTCTTAAATACATGTTAATAGATTATCTGTTATTATTTTGTTAAACTTTAAAGGCTATGGGGCGTAAATGAGATATATTGACGATGATTTAAAAGAGAAAACAATCCTTATTACTGGGGGTGCTGGGTTTATTGGTTCAAACTTGGCATTTTACTTTCAGGACAATCATCCAGATGCAAAAGTTGTCATTTTAGATAGTTTTAGAAGCAAAGAGACACTGTCAAACGGAAATCTTAAAAGCTTTGGACATTTTAAAAATTTGATAGGTTTTTTGGGCGAGATAATAAGCGGTGATATAAACGACAAAGAGCTTCTTAAAGATTTAGAAAAAAATTATAAATTTGATTATATTTTTCATGAAGCCGCTATCTCTGATACAACTGCGTTAGAGCAAGATTTGATGATAAGAACAAATGTTAATGCTTACCATGATCTGCTTCTTCTTGCTCAAAAGCATGGTGCAAACATGATATATGCCTCATCAGCTGCAACCTATGGAAACGCGCCATCACCTCAAAGAGTAGGGCGAGAAGCGCCACAAAATGTTTATGGCTTTTCTAAACTTTGCATGGATAATTTAAGCAACAAATATGTTAAAAATAGCAATATCTCAATAGTCGGGCTTAGATATTTTAACGTTTATGGTGCAAGAGAATTTTTTAAAAACTCTACTGCGTCTATGGTTTTGCAGTTTGGACATCAGATACTCTCTGGAAAAAATCCGCGTCTTTTTGAAGATAGTGACAAAATACTTCGTGATTTTGTCTATGTAGAGGATGTTATCGCTGCCAATATAAAAGCTATGAATCCAAAAGAGAGTGGCGTATTTAATGTAGGGACGGGCAAGGCAAGGAGTTTTCAAGATATTGTAGATATTTTACAACGCGAACTTGGCACAAATTTAGAGTGTGAGTATATTGCCAATCCCTTTATTGGTAGCTATCAGTTCCATACAGAGGCAGATATCGCCTCAACTAAAGAAACTCTTGGCTACGAACCACGCTTTGAGATGGAAGATGGAATCAAAGAGTATGTTAATGAAATAAAAAGAATCTATAATCAAGAAGTGAAAAAATGAAAAAACTAAAAGATTTTGTTCCTAATATTTTAGTTATTGGTGATTTGATGATTGATCACTATTTATGGGGAAGTTGCGAGAGAATCTCACCTGAGGCTCCTGTTCAGATAGTTGATATTTCTAAAGAGACTACTGTGCTTGGTGGTGGAGGTAATGTAGTAAATAATCTTGTAGCACTTGGTGCAAAGGTTAGCGTTAGTGCGGTTATTGGTAATGATGCTAATGGCGTGGAGTTAATTGAGCTACTACAAAAAATCAATGTTGATGTTAAAAACATAGTAATTCAAGAGGGAAGAAAAACATCTAAGAAAAGCCGTATAATAGCCTCTTCACAGCAGATACTAAGATATGATAAAGAGAGCAAAGAAGAGATAACTAAATCTTCTGTAGAGCTAGTTTTAAACTCACTGCTTGATGATGTTTCTAGTTACGATGCTGTAATATTGTCTGATTATGGAAAAGGTGTTTTAACTAAAGAACTTTGCCACGGAATCATCTCTTTATGCAATGAAAATGGCATAAAGGTCCTAGTCGATCCAAAAGGAAGTGACTATAGCAAATATAGCGGGGCTTATCTGTTAACACCAAACAAAAAAGAGGCTATACAGGCTACAAAGATAGAGATAAAAGATAAAGAAAGTCTAAAAAAAGCTCTTATAAAGATGAAACAAGATGCTAATTTAGCAATTTCGCTTATCACTCTATCAGAAGACGGTATAGCTACTTATGACGAAGAGATGAGAGTTTTTCCAACAGTGGCAAAAGAGGTCTTTGATGTAACAGGAGCAGGAGATACAGTTATCGCTTCAATAGCTTTTGCGATAAGTGCAGGAAAGAGCATAGAAGAGAGTGCAAAATTTGCAAATCTTGCAGCTGGTGTAGTTGTTGGCAAAATTGGCTCTGCTACTGTTACGCTAGATGAGATAGAAGAGTATGAAGCAACGCTACATAAAAGCACTTCTGATGCTCATATTAAGAGCTTTGAAGAGATAGAAGCGATAGTTTTGCGTTATAAAAACAGTGGAAAAAAAGTTGTCTTTACAAACGGCTGTTTTGATATCTTGCACGTTGGTCATGTAAAGTATCTACAAATTGCTAAGAGCTTTGGAGATATTTTGATAGTTGGTTTAAACTCTGATGCTTCTGTTTCGAGATTAAAAGGTCCAAGCAGACCCGTAAACATCGCAGAGGATAGAGCTTATCTTTTAGCAGCTCTTGAAGCAGTAGATTTTGTTGTGCCTTTTGAAGATGACACGCCTTTTGAGCTTATAAAGATGATAAAGCCAGATACGCTTGTAAAAGGCGGTGATTATGAGGGTAAAAGCGTTGTCGGAACAGAGTTTGCTCATGAACTTAAACTTGTAGATTTTGTAGATGGTAAGAGCACTACAAAAACAATTCAAAAGATAAAAGGAAGTTTAGATGCTTAAAAAAATATCACTCAGTGCACTTTGTGCCATATCTGCATTTGCTATGCACAGTGCTGAAGTAAATGTAAATAACTCAGATTTAGAGCTCTCGGCAAAATTGGATATGGGACAATTCAACGATAGTATTGAACCAGATACAATTTTGCTAGGAGCAAAATATCTAAAGGCTGATGAGAAACACAGCGATGTAAACAGTATAGATGATTATCAAGAGCTAAACTTTTTAATGCAAAGAGGCGTTAGCACTAATTTGAAAGTAGGATTGGGTTTAAAGATAAACCATACCAAAGATTTTGCATCAGCTCCGCTTGGCGCAGAAGTTACTTACAAACTGCCAGTAACTTCAAGTGTTCCATTTTATGTAGGCGGTGCAGTTTATGCTGCTCCAGAAGTACTCTCTTTTGATAGAGCAGATAGCTTTTTGGAGTACAGAGTGACAATAGAAGCCGAAGCCATAAAAAATGGGTTTTTAACGGTTGGATATAGACATATAGATACAAATTACGATAACGTTGATATCGAGTATAATGACTCAGTCTATTTTGGATTGAAGTTTCTTTTTTAGAACTAAATCTTTATAGATTTAGCTCTTTTACGGCTTGTATAACTTCAGCAGAAGTTATACCTTTCATACAGTCATGATGTTTTAATGGGCACTCTCTTCTCATGCAAGGAGCACACTCTATATCATGTCTTACTATAGTGCTTTTTTCGTTCATCCATTGAGATGTTTCCGTGTGCTTTGTAGGTCCAAATATTGAAATAGTTGGAACTTTATAGGCAGCAGCTACATGCATCGGTCCGCTGTCGTTTGTCACAAAGAGCGAACAACCGCCAATAAGTGAACAGAGCTCTTTTATGTTAGTTTTTCCTGCTAAATTTGTATAGTTTGTTACATTTGAGACTTTAAGATATGACTCTATTTCATTTGCCATCTCTACTTCATTTGGTCCGCCAAAGATTATAATCTCATACTTGTCACTAAATTCACGAGCAACTTCTGCAAACCTCTCAGGATACCATCGCTTTGCACTTCCATAAGTTGCTCCTGCATTTATGCCCATTGTTTGTTTCTCAAACTTTTTTGGCTCAATATAGAGCTTTAAGTTCGGAGTAGTAATATCCCACGCATCTGTATTGGTTATAGCTAGTTGCGCATATTGTATGGACAGATGTTTATCTGCCTTTATTGTTGGAGTGTGTGATAACAAAAACATTGAGTGCCATGATTTTTTAGCAATGCAAATGACACTTTTTGTAAGTTTTAAAAGCAGAGAAGCGTGAATTTGGTCTCTAAAGGAGATAGCCATATCAAAACTGCCCACTTTGTTAGCAAGGTCGTATGTTGCTTTGACTCTGTTTGGAGCCTTTTTTGTTTCGTCTATAATTGCATTTTCACAATTTGGATGATATTTTAATGCTTCTATTGATACTAAACTACCTATAAAAGTAAGTTTTGCTTTTGGGTAGTATTTGCATAAAAGTTCAATTGCAGGAGTTGCCATAACGGCATCTCCAAGCCAGTTCGGTAAAATTATTAATATTTTCACTTTGCCCACCTGTTTGTTTGAATAAGTTTTGCTTCAGCGGTGTCAACTGCAAAAAGTAACTTTTTTAAATATTCATAATTTTCCCCTTGCTTCTCTACTGTTTTTTTGTAGTTATGCATAATGTATCCATCCTCATTTATAAGGCCAATCATATTTCCTCCAAATAGGTATACAAATCTTTCATTTACATCGTTATCAAACAATGAATTTCCAAGAGTTGTAATATCTGCTTCAAAACCTAACATATCTACAATTGTAGGAAAAATATCATTTTGAGAGCCCAATGTATTTATCTCTTTTGGTTGAAAAATTTTTGGTGCATAAATAAGAAGTGGAATTCTGTAATGTTCAATTGCACCTAAGCGCTCTGGATTGTCTCTGAGCTCTTTTCCTATTTCATTCAAAGCGTCTCCATTTCCATGATCAGCTGTAAATATAAAGATAGTTCTATCAAACCAAGGCTCTTTTTTAGCACTTTGAATAAATTTTCTAATAGCATCGTCCACATATAGATACGCATTTAGTTCGCCATAATAATTATTTAAATTATGTGGGTATCTCTCAAATTCAGCTCTTGGCAAATATAGGTCGGGATGGTTTGTGGAGGTAAATGCAAAAGATAAGAAAGGCTCTTTTAGTTCTGTTATTTTTTTATTGTAAAAATCTAAGAGATTATAGTCGTAGGTCCCTGTTCTTGCTTCTCTGCCTTCTTCTATAATTTCTATGTTTGGTATATCTTCTGCCCCATAGTAATTGTCAAACCCTGCTATGTGAGTGACAGCATCAATCCTATAAGAACGACGATTCCCACCTTGCATAGCAAGTGTTGAATAGCCATTTTTTTTCGCAACTTGACCTAAATAGCTAATATTTGATAGCTCTAAACCTCTTCCAAGATACTCAAACCCTGATGGAAGCGTAATT
The DNA here is from genome assembly GCA_945870785.1 of Sulfurimonas crateris. Classification (GTDB taxonomy): domain Bacteria; phylum Campylobacterota; class Campylobacteria; order Campylobacterales; family Sulfurimonadaceae; genus Sulfurimonas; species Sulfurimonas crateris_B. Next base: position 1,428 of record CAMBTK010000058.1, on the reverse strand, counting down.
CCAGTAAGCAAAGAGGTGATTCCAAAAATAGAGCGATAGCCGTTTGCATAAAAATTAGTAAATTTTAAAGATTCGTTGCTTAGTTGTTTGAAAAATGGAGTTACATTTAGCTCTTTATATTTTGTAAATCCATCAATATGTTCGGCACCCCACGACTCTAGTAAAACGATTACTACATTATATTTTTCTTTTTCTTTTGCTTGATAACTTTTACAAAGAGGATAATTGTTATCTATATATTTTGTATTTGGAGTAGATAAAGACTCTTTTGTAATTTTGATTGCACTTTCTGAATCCATTAAGTTATGAGAATGTTTGCTGCTACTGGCTCTATAGAGTGTAAAAAAACCGTTTAATGCTAAATTGCCAGAACTTATTTTACTTGCTGCAAAGGCATCAGAAGAACCAAATGTTTTGCCTTGAACAGTATTTCTTATGCCTAAAAAAAGTATAACTACTGTTATTAGAGAAAAGATTGCCATTTTTTTACCATTTACAAATTCAGAGGGCTTACTTGAGAAAATACGATAAGTAAAATATAGAAAAATAGTTGTAAAAAGAGCTGCAAATATAGTGTATGGTAAATATGAGTTAAAAGCGATGTTTGTAATTATATTAAAATCATTTCCAAGATTAAAAACTTCATTTGAAATGTGTTTATGTGTAAAGCTAAAATATAAAACATCACTAAAAGATATTACAAAGATACTTACAAGAACAACACTCCAAAGCAGACCAAAAAATTGTCTAATAACTATTTTTTTTATAAAGATTAGTAACAATATGAAAATAGAGGAGAAAGTAAAAAGGGTTATCATATCAACTCTAAAGCCCATTAATAGTGATAGCAGAAGTTCTTCTTTTGTCAAGTCATAAAAATCGGAAGGATACATAAAAAGTAGGGTAAGCCTTATTGCCATCATTATAAAAAAAGAGAAGAAGAGTATATAGGCTATCTGTGTAAATTGATTTTTAAATTTCATTAGAATCCTTTTTTATTTCATCTTCTATAAATATGTAAAGTGGTGATGAACCAATGTTTAGTGTTTTATCTTCTATTTTTTTGCCATAGCTAGAGTAAACTATAAAATAATTTTCATTTTTTAGTGTTGTTGGCTTTAGTGACCAATGAATCTGAAGAAGTTGATTGTTTATTAAAAATTGAAGTATATAGTATCCACGTTTTATGTCAAGTCTTAAGAATTGTGCATCTTTTAGACTCTTTAACATGTACTTATAAACTTCAAAGGCTTCTCTTTTTCTAAGTCCATCTCTTGCATCTACGAGTCCATAGCCTGAAGCTATAAGTTGGTGCCATGAGAGAGTGTCAACTTGTTGGGAAGCTAGAGCTAAGAGATGATAACGAAGCATAAAATCTGCATATAGTTTTTCACTCACACACTCATGTTCACTGGTAGGTGCGTAAGG
>CAMBTK010000057.1 GCA_945870785.1 Sulfurimonas crateris | reverse complement strand
TACAAAAGAGGCGGAGAAGGTCATGGCCACTTTAAGATGTATCTTGCAGAGGTTATGTGGGAATACTTTAAAGATTTTAGACAAAAAAGAGAGTATTTTGAAGCTCATCAAGACGAAGTAAGAGAGATTTTGGACTTTGGAGCAAAACGAGCTAAAGAAGCAGCGCTCCCTATCATAGAGAAAATCAGAAGTGCGACAGGAATAAGATACTAAGTTTCGATATATATATACTTTCCCTCATTCCCAAGTTTTACTTGGGAACGCATATAAACCAAACAAACTGAGATATACACTCCCAAGCATAGCCTGGGAGCGAGATAAAATACTACTTATAAATATCTTTTCGATGCCCAATTTTAATGACTATTACAACCACTTTATCATCATTGATTTCATAAACAATTCTATAATCGGCAACTCGTAAACGATAATAAGCAGAAAGGTTGCCTACAAGAGGCTTTCCAAGATAGGGATTTTCTACAATTTTCGTATTTATGACTTCTATAATTTTCTTTTGCCAGAGCTTATCAATTTGTTTTAAATCTTTAATGACTTTGTCATCAATAAATAGTTTATAACTCAAGTGCCCTCTCCAGCTCATCAAGAGTTATCAGATTTCTATCTTCTGCATTTGAGCGTTTTTGCGCTTCATAATACTCTTGCATATCGTCTAAATAATTGCTCAAAGCCTCTTTAACAAAAAAACTCTTTGGTCGCTTCGTCGCTTTTGCAAGTGCCTCTAATTGTCTCTCCATACTGTTTTCAAGTCGTATTGAAAGCATTTGGTCTCCTTTGTATTACATGTCATACAATTATATCACTTTATTTTGAATGTTCTACTTTCCCAAGTTTTACTTGGGAACGCATACAAACCAAACAAACTGAGATATACACTCCCAAGCAGAGTCTGGGAGCGAGATAGTATTATTGGAGATGAGAAAATTGTCTTTGATATTACAGGAAATAGGTATAGCTTATATATTTCTCTGCTTATCCAGCCAAACCATCAGCCCTTTTTGGGCGTGAAGTCTATTTTGTGCTTCATTAAAAATTATCTCAGAGTGTTTTTCAAACACCTCTTCACTAACCTCTAAACCTCTATAAGCGGGAAGACAGTGAAGAAACTTTGCATCATTTGCTGCTAATGACATCATATTTTCATCAACCATGAAACCGTTAAATATTCTAATACGAGCCTCTTTTTCTTCCTCTTGCCCCATTGAGGTCCAAGTATCAGTTGTCACAACTGTTGCACCTTTTATAGCCTCTGATGGGTCATTTGTGACTTTTATAACTGCTCCGCTCTCTTTTGCGATTAGAAGAGCTTCTTGAAGAATTTTTTCATTAACTTCATACCCTTTTGGAGTAGCAACTCTTAGTTCAAAGCCTAGTTTTGCAGCCAACATCATCCATGAGTGAGTCATATTGTTTCCATCACCTACGTAAGCAGCGATAATATTTTTCTCCATACCGTACTCAACCAAAGTCATATAATCAGCTAAGAGTTGAACAGGATGGTAAGAGTCTGTTAAACCATTTATAACTGGAACTTTTGAGTAAGATGCAAACTCTTCAATGCGTGAGTGCTCAAAAGTTCTTATCATAACCATATCGCACATGCCTGAAATAACTCTAGCTGTATCTTTTACAGGCTCACCTCTGCCAAGATGAATATCTCTGCTTGATAAAAAGAGCGCATGTCCACCCAACTGAAACATTCCCGTCTCAAAACTAACACGAGTTCTTGTCGAGCTTTTTTCAAATATCATAGCTAGTGTCTGATTTTTTAGTTCATGTTTATAGATACCGCTCTTTAGGCTCTTTTTTATCTCTAAACCTATGCTTATAATCTCTAAAATCTCATCTTTGCTAAAGTCTCTCAGCGTTAAAAAGTGTCTCAATAATTTCCCCAAAAATATAAAATAAGCATTAAGTTTATAACAATTCTCTTTAAGTATGCTTCTAAAAACTGCATCTACTCTCTAGAGATAGGTTAAAAGGTTACTTTTGTAACATCTTTGCAACTTCTTTAGCGTGATAAGAGATTATGATATCCGCACCCGCTCTCTTAAAACTAACCATAGTCTCCATCACAACTCTATCATAATCAATTAACCCCTGCATCCCTGCAAATTTTATCATTGCATACTCGCCACTTACGTTATAAACAGCCATAGGAAGCGATGTTGCATCTTTTATCTCTCTTACTATATCCAAGTATGCGAGAGCTGGTTTTACCATCAAAATATCTGCACCTTGAGCCTCATCAGAGATACTCTCAGCAATAGCCTCTCTTCTGTTTGCTGGGTCCATCTGATATGAAGCACGGTCACCAAAACTAGGCGTTGACTCTGCTACTTCACGAAATGGTCCATAGTATCCTGAAGCAAATTTTGTAGAGTAGCTCATAATAGGTAGATTTTCATACCCTGCGCCATCTAGCGCTTCTCTAAGTGTTGTTATTATTCCATCCATCATGCCTGATGGTGCTATCATATCCGCTCCAGCTTTTGCATGAACTATCGCTTGTTGTGCTGAAATTTTAAGTGTTGCGTCATTATTTACTGTTTGGTTTTTTTCATCAATAATTCCGCAGTGACCATGGTCTGTATATTCGCAAAAGCATAAGTCTGTTACTACAAACATCTCTGGGTGCGCCTCTTTTATGGCACGGATGGCTTTTGCGATGATACCATGTTCGCACAATGAATCTGAACCAATAGAGTCTTTTACATCTGGTATCCCAAAGAGGATGATAGAGTAAAGCCCTAATTTTTTAAGCTCCTCGCACTCTTTTAAAACCTCATCTATACTCATCTGAAAAACACCTGGCATAGACGAGACTTCTGTTTTAATCTTTTCTCCAGAGCGTACAAAAAGCGGATAAATAAAGTCATTTACACTTACGCTTGTTTCACGGACAAGTGAGCGAAGATGAGTGTTGAGGCGTGTTCTGCGAAATCTTTGAAACATTATTGAACCTTTTTTTAGCTATAATTTTTGAAAATTTTACCTTTTTAAAATTAATTTTAGGACAATTTATTGGAAATAGAAATCTCCGAAATAGCAAACTTACCATCAAGATTTGGCGATTTTAAGGTCAAAGTCTTTAAAGTAGGTTGTAAAGAACATCTTGTCATCTACAAAGAGCCATTAGATGAAACTCCAATAGTTAGAGTTCACTCTGAGTGCTTGACTGGGGATGCGATGGGGAGCTTAAAGTGTGATTGTAGAGATCAGCTAGAACACGCTCTTTTACTAGCATCAAAAACAAATGGTATGGTTATATATCTAAGACAAGAAGGGCGCAATATTGGGCTCTTAAACAAGATAAACGCTTATGCTCTTCAAGACAAGGGGCTAAATACAATAGAAGCAAACCATCAGTTAGGCTTTGAGGCTGATGAGAGAACTTATGAGATAGTTCCTTTTATACTTGAGCATTTTGGCATCAAAAAAATAAAGCTTCTCACAAACAACCCAAAAAAAGTTCTCTCACTAAGCGGTATAGATATAGTAGAGCGTGTTCCAATTATCATGAAATCAAATCCTCACAACGAGGGTTACTTAAATGTAAAAAAAGAGAGCATGGGACACCTGCTCTAAATTATGCAAAACAACTCTAAAGAAGGAATATTTTGAATCTAAAGACTGCTCTCTTGGAGCTTGATGCCGACTTGCCAGATACGCTCTTTCATCATATACAAAAATATAAAGAACACCTTTTTAAATGGAATAAAATCCATAACTTAACTGGTGCAAAAAACGAAAATACCATAGATGAATTTATATATGATGCAATATACCCAATCACTTTTTTACCAAAGTGTAAAAATCTCTTAGATATTGGAACGGGTGCTGGTTTTCCAGGACTCATTTTAGCTATGGGTCTGCCAGAGACTGAAGTTACACTTGTTGAGCCTTTGGCAAAGAGAGCTAGTTTTTTACAGTTCATAAAAGCTGACCTTGGGCTTAGTAATGTTAAGGTTGTTCAAAAGAGAGTTCAAGATATGCCTAGTGAAATTTTTGATATAGTGACTTCAAGAGCAGTTATAGATACAAATATGCTCCTTGAACTGAGTAAAAACTTCCGAAACGAGAACTCAAAACTTCTTTTTTTTAAAGGAGAGAGAGTTTATGATGAAGTTAGCGAAGATATAAAATATAAGATAATAAAAAGAGAAAATAGACACTATCTTCTCATTGGAGAGACTTTATGATACTTAAACTACTGCTTGTTATAGGCGTTATCGCTTTTATATATTTTAAATTTATAAAGAAAAAACCTCAAGTTGAAAAAACAGCAGACAAAAAAGATGAGCAAAAAAGTAGTGATATGGTTGAGTGCGCAACATGCAAGATATATTGCTCACTTGAAGATTCATTAATCAGCGGTGGCAAATACTACTGCTCAAAAGAGTGCCAAGAGAGTGCAAAATGATATTTTTTGGTCATAGATTTATACAGAGCCAAAATTTTTACCACATTCAAAGCATTGAGGCTATCGACAACACTCCACCATCATCAACTATCTTTTTAGAATTTAGCGAACAAAACTTAGATATTATAACTTTTGCTTCATCTAGTGAAATTCCGATGGCACTCCATGTGAAAAATATCACAGAACTTCTCTATGCCTCATCTTTTGGCGCACTCTACATTGTCGTTGAAAAAGAGTTAGCAAAAACAGCACAAAATATAGCAGAAAAATATCTCTTTGATGCAAAAATATTAGTATTTGTTACAGATGAACGTGAAATTGAAGAACTGGGGCTTCTTAGCATAGATGGTGTGATATTTCCAAATGCTATTATAAAAATTAACTCCTAGCGACAATTTGGTTACAATTATCTAAATAATATGTTTTTTTTGTTACAATTGTGAACTAATTTTTTTTCTTAAGGAAGGTAATGTACAGTTTAAATAGTAAATTTTTAAAAATAGCACTTTTTCTTTTTCTTATTATTGGAACTGCAAAAATAACATATATATACAATGAAACAAAAGCTAAAGAAGCTGATTTTGCAAAAAAAGAGGCTGAAGTTTTAAACAGTTATGCGGTTGAAAATAGAAACTACTATCAAAATCTTTTTTTAAACGACACCATAACAATCAGCCAAAAAACACTTCCTGCACTTCCTGCTTACAGTTCTTATCATATATCTAAAGAGTTTTCACAAAACAACCCTCTTAAAATTTCTCTCTCGACTGTATCTGATAGAGCAAGAAACAGCAATAACTCTGCTGATAAAGATGAACTAGAAGCGATAGATTTTTTTAAAAAAAACAAACATGAAGAGCACTACTTTGAGTCTAAAAATCCAGATTTTTACCAATATGCAAGTGTTTTAAAAGTTACCTCTATTTGCTTAAAATGTCATGGTAAAAAAGAGGACGCACCTCTTTACATACAGCAAAGCTATGAAAATGCTTATGAGTATAAAATAGGCGATGTGCGTGGCATTATAAGTATAAAAATCCCAAAAAAAGAGTTAAGTGATTATTTTTTTAAGGGCTTTTTTAAATCTGCTCTATATGATTTAACACTTTTTTTACTTATATTTATTGGTGTTGTTTATCTCATAAAATACTCAAAAAAAATAAATTGGATGCTTGAGCAGAAAGTTGAGGCAAAAACAAATGAACTTAAAAACTCTTTTTTTCAAGACAGACTTACAAAACTTCCAAATAGACTAAAGCTCATAGAAGATATTGAAGCTACAAAAGAGCATAGTTCAAAACATTTAGCACTTATAAATATAGATGCTTTTAAAGATATAAATGATCTCTATGGTTATGGTATAGGTGATGAAATTTTAAAACAAGTATCGATGCGAGTATTAAAGTTTTGTAACAACTTGGGCTCTATATACAAGCTTCCAAATGATGAATTTGCTATTTTTATAACAAATAAACTTGATGAAGATGCTTTTTATAAGTTGATAAAAACTCTTCTTGAAAAAATAAATGAGACAAAATTTAGCGTAGCTGACCACTCTATATTTATATCATTTAGTTGTGGAATTGCATCTAACAAAGAACCTCTTCTTATCAAAGCAAATACTGCTCTGCAAACTGCAAAAAATGCTTCAAAAAATGTTGTGGTATATAAAGATTCACTAGATGCCAAAGAGCAGATAACAAAAAATATGGATGCTTTTTTGGTACTAAAAGAGGCGATTGCGAAAAACCAGATAACTCCATATTATCAACCTATCTACAATACAAGAAGTAAAAAAATCGAGAAGTATGAAGCACTCGCTAGGATAATTACTGATGATGGCAAGGTTATCGCTCCTTTTGCTTTTTTAGATATCGCTATAAAATCAAAACTCTACCCTGAAGTAACAAAAGCAATGATAAGCAAATCATTTGAATTTTTTAAAGACAAAGAGTATGAATTTTCAATAAATCTCTCCATACTTGACATCCAAAATCAAGAAATAATGAAATTTATCTTTAAAAACTTAATAGCTTTCCCTGAGCCTCAAAGAGTAGTTTTTGAAATTTTAGAGAGTCATAAAATAGAGAACTATCAAGAGATGAAAAGTTTTATACAAGAGATTGAAAAATATGGTTCCAAAGTGGCTATTGATGATTTTGGAAGTGGTTATTCAAACTTTTCACACATCTTTGAGCTAAATGTTGACTATCTAAAGATAGATGCCTCTTTAGTAAAATATATAACAACTGATGAGAGCTCAAGAGTAATCATAAAAACCATAGTAAGCTTTGCTTCAAATCTTGGTTTAAAAACTATCGCTGAGTTTGTAGAAGATAGAGATTCGCTTGAGATTTTAGAGAAGATGGGTGTGGATTTTATTCAAGGGTACTACATTGGCAAACCAAGCGCTACCCTTTGTGAGGATTTTAACGCTTAAGAGATTTCTCTTTTTATCTCTGGCTTAAGCGAGGTTAAAACTTCATAGCTTATAGTTGAAGCATAAGTTGCGACAACACTTGCATCATCAAATATTAGTAACTCATCTTTTGAGCTTAAAAAAGAGCTGTTATCCATAGAGATTCTACCAATGAGTTCTACACCCTCTGGCGTTTTATAGCCATTTGCACAGACTCTTAAAAAGCCCTCTCCATAGCCAAAATCATAATTGCTCACAACTTCATCTCTCTCAACTTCTCCATCTCCGCCATACCCTACTCTTTGGTGTGACTTTAATTTTCTTGATGAGAGTTTTTTAGCCCAAAGCGATAAAACTGGTTTAAAACCCTCTATATCAAGGGCTTCTGGAAGCTTCATACATCCATAAGCTGCGATTCCTACTCTTGCCATATCTTCATCAAATGAAGCATTTCTAAAAAGTGCTGCTGAGTTTGAGGAGTGAAATCTAAGCGGAGCAAAACCATACTTTATAGCTAACTCTTTTGCTATTTTTTTTGCATCTTCAAAGTTGTTTTTTTGCCAGAACCACTCACTTGTCAGCTCATCTGCACTTCTATGATGAGTAAAGAGCCCCTCTAAGAGCAACCCTCTTGCTTTTATTTTTATAAACGCCTCTTCAAGTTCATCCATAGATATACCGTTTCTGTGCATTCCGCTATCTACTTTTAACTCCACTTTTGTATCTTTAGCAAAATCATCTATGCTGTTTAAATCATTTATAGTGTATCTGATAGTTTGTGACGCTGATGTTGGTATCTCACCAAGAACTAAGATGTACTCAAAGAAATCTTCTATAAGTTTTGCTTCTCTTTGCGTTCTAACAACTGCCCTTTTGATGCCATACTCTCTTGCCATAGTTGACATCTCAACTAACCCGTGTCCATAAGCATTGTCTTTTAAAACAAGTGCGATTTTATCTACGCTTTTGCAATATTTAGCGATAATATCGAGATTATTAAAAAAATTGTTTTTATTTAAAATTATAGTAGCCATGGAGGAATTATACCAAATGAAAAGGTTTATAGCAGAGTTTGAAGAGCAGAGTTTTACACAAATAATTTTTCCACATATAAATAGCGATTGGGTAGAGTATCTAAGTGAAGCGGAGGCAACTTTTGAAAATATTATCAAAGAGATTATCAAGTATCAGAAGTGTCTTGTTGTTTGTGCTGACATAGATGACGTAAAGAGAAGATTTGAGCCAAATAAGAACTTATATTTTGTAGCGTATGAGACAAACGATACTTGGGCAAGAGATTGCTCTGCTTTGTGCGTAGAAAATGGCTCTAGCGTAGAACTTCTTGATTTTACTTTTACAGGCTGGGGCGGAAAATTTGAAGCTTCAAAAGATGATGCAATGAGCAGTGCGATAAAAAGATGTTACGACAAAGAGCTCAAAAAAATAGACCTTATCTTGGAGGGCGGTGCCATTGAGAGCAACGGTATAGATACAATACTTACAACCTCTGAGTGTGTGCTTAACAAAAACAGAAATGCCTCTCTTAAAAAAGAGCAGATTACAAAAAAACTTCAAGAAGAGTTTGGCATGAGCAAAATTTTGTACTTAAATCACGGCTACCTTGCTGGTGATGATACAGACTCACATGTCGATACTTTGGCTAGATTTATCGATGAAAAAAGCATAATGTATGTCAGATGCACGGATGAGAGCGATGAGCATTTTGATGAGTTAAAACTTATGGAAAATGAGCTAAAGGCATTCTCCAAAGAGTACGAATACAGGCTTATAGCACTTCCAATGACGGATGCTTGTTACTTTGAGGGCGAGAGACTTCCAGCTACATACGCAAACTTTTTGTTTGTAAACGGTGCTGTTTTAGTCCCTACTTACGGAGTTAAACAAGATGAAGAGGCGTTAGAGATTTTTAGAGAAACATTTCCTGACAAAGATATTATAGGCATTAACTGCTTCTCACTTATAAAACAACATGGCTCACTTCACTGTGTCACTATGAACTTTGCCGACGGAGTCAGACTCTCCTAAGATAGCATTTCCTTTAAATATTTACTCCTTCAACAAAGAAGGAGTAAAAAAATGGCTTTTTACTCTCGCACCAAAATCAGCAACAATAAAAACGGTATCTTTTACACAGTTATCCATATCGTAGAACCGACATCAGAAATTGATTGAATTTCTCTTTTTAGTATTTAATTTTAGATACTTTCAGTCTTGACTTTAATGAACGGTTTGTAATATACTTTTAGTATCTAAATACAAATACTAAGGAAGCTTTTATGCATTCACCATTTCCATATGACAGACTCAGCACTTTAGAAGAGTTTTTTGGAAGAGAAGAAGAGCTTGAAAAGCTCTCAAACACTGTAAAATACTCCAATAATCTTCTTATTCATTCAAAAAGAAGAATGGGGAAAAGCTCACTTATAAACTATTTTTTCGAGCAGCACAAAGAGGATTATTTATGCATCTATGTAGATATATTTGACATAACTTCAAAAGAACATTTTGCGCATTCGCTCCTTAGAGCATTTTCAAACTCACATAAATCAGATATAAAAACAACAATTAAAAATCTCACTTCACTCTTTAAAAGAGTACGCATTGAACCCTCCATAGACCCTGTTACGCTGGAATATTCTATCAAACCAATCGTTACAACACTTAGTTTTGAAGAGATGATGGATGATTTTTTTGACTCCATTGCCACGCTTAGCAAAAGCAAACAGATAGTTTTAGCCATAGATGAATTTCAGCAAATCGCAAACATTACGGATGTAAAACTAGATGCAATACTTAGAAAATATATACAAAACAGAGAAAATATTTCCTATATATTTTTAGGGTCAAAAAGACATATGCTAACCTCTCTTTTTGAGTACAAAGCACCGTTATATGAGCTTGCAACACACTATGAACTGCAACCTTTAAAAGTGGATGCCATCTATGAATATGCAAAAATATTTTTAGATTTAGACGCTGACATGGTTGCATATATCTATGAAAGAAGTGACGGTGAGACAAAGATGGTGCAAAATATTTTGCACTTACTCTACATAAATAGGGATAAAAAAGCATCCAAAGAGCTTATCGATGAAGCCATAAGTGAGATACTTGGCTCAAAAGATTCAAGCTATAAAATTATATTTGACACACTTAGCAATAATCAAAAAATAGCTTTAAAAATAGTGGGTAAATACAAGCGAGGTTTTTTCGCGGCACCTATTTTAAACGAATACAATATCAAAAAACAGACCCTTCAGTCAGCCATTGATGCCTTGTTTAAAAAAGAGTTCATAGACAAAGAGGGTGACAAATATTTTATACCAGATAGAAGCTTAGAACTTTGGGTTGAAATTATTTAGCAATCTCAACCTTTGAAGAATTTGCATCTTCTTGGTTTAAAATCTCAAAACCGCTATAAATCAAATAAGCCGAGAGGCTTAAACCTAAAACTATTAAAACAACTTTTTTTATCTTATCTATTGTACTCATGGCGAAATATTAGCATATTTTTTTAGATTAATTTAACACTTATGTAACAAATATCTTATACAATTTACTAATTTAAAATATTAAGGTAAATTATATGTTAAGTAAAAAAATCATCCCTTTATCGCTTGTAGCGGTAACTATTCTAGGCGCAAATGAAGTTGCATTACCAAGTGTAAATGTTGAATCAACTGTGATTACAGAAGTAAGCCAAAATGCACAATTATCGGCAGATTTGGCTCAAGCACTAAGTACGAGTGTGCCAAGCATTGACATGAGTCGCAGAAGCGGTATTGCAAACGACATCTATATACGTGGACAAAAAAGAGATAACATCTCTGTAAGTGTTGATGGGACTAAAGTTTGCGGAGCATGTGTAAACAGAATGGACCCGCCTACTTCACATATCGTAACAAATCAGATAGACACAGTAGAGGTAATTGAAGGACCTTATGATGTTGAGAACTTTGGAACACTAAGTGGTGGACTAAAAATCACAACCAAAAAACCATCAAAAGAGCCAAAAGCAGAGATAAACTTTGGACTTGGAAGCTGGGGGTATAAAAAAATAGGTGCAACAGGAAGCGGTGGAACAGACACAGTACGTGCCCTTATCAGTGCCTCTTATGAAACAAGCGATCAGTATGAAGATGGAGACGGAAATACTCTAGCAGAGCAAATCGACAATGCTGTAGTAAATGGAACCGCTGATGCTGGAACAAAATTTCAATCACAATATAAAAATATTGAAGCTTACACAAAAAAGAGTGTTATGAGTAAGGTTTTTGTAAAAACACTTGAGGATCAAGAACTTCGCCTAAGCTATACAGGAAATAGAAGTGATGGTGTACTTTATGCAAACTCAAAAATGGACGCTGCGTATGATGACTCTAACATCTACAGCATTGAGTACAACATAGACAACGTAACAAATGAGTATAAAAATATAAATATCCAGTACTACTACTCTGATGTAGACCATCCGATGGATACAAA
>CAMBTK010000056.1 GCA_945870785.1 Sulfurimonas crateris | reverse complement strand
TCAAACTCTTTATTAATCTCTCCAAACTTTACAAAGATACTGCAAAGCCAAGGATATATCTCTTTTTGCGACTCTATCTCTATATCTGCTTCTATATTTACTAAAACGCCATCTTCTACTCTATTAAAAAATTCTCTCATATTTCTCTTCATTTTTTTATTTATTATAGCTAACTTCTTTATCTATTTGCTATTGACGAAGCGCATTGACAAATGAATTTTTATTTTATACAATCCAAAGAAAATGAGGATTATTTAAATTTATGAGAACTTTACTACTCTATTTGCTTATACTGATTCCACTACATGTAACAGCGCAGATGCTGACAACTCCACTTGATGCCATGAAAAAAAACTATGAAAACGCTTCTAAAATCAGTGAGATAAAAGTTTCACTCTCTGATGAGCAGATTAAAAATATTCAACAGAGCGCACATGCCAAACTTGAGCTTCAAAATATTAAACTATTTAAAGCAGAAAAAGATGGAAAAGTCATAGGACATGGCATCTTGATAAATAAAAAAATACGCACAAAAAATGGTGTTGTCCTCTATATTATTTCAAATGAATCCATCCTAAAGGGTATAGAAGTTATAGCGTTTAATGAGCCTTCTGAGTATATGCCATCTAAAAAATATAGTGAGCAATTTAAAAATGTTAAAACAACCCAGCCATTAACTCTAAATCAAAATATCCCGACAATTACAGGAGCAACTATGAGCGCAAAATGTTTTGTTGATGGCTCTAGAGTTGCCTTTGCTCTTTATAATGAGTTCTTCAAAGGCAAAAATTGAAATTTACTGTTGTAAAAAACATTCAAAAAAACAGTTCAATGAGCCTCATTCTTAGAGGTTTTCTTCTATTTATACTGCTTTATCTTATCTCTGATGTTCTTGTTTTAAAATCAGGCTTTGGAATCACATTTGAAGCGGTAAATACAACGCTTAAGGGAAATGAAGAGTTATATATAGATGCCATGAATGAAGCCTCATTTTTAGAGTTTTGGCACACTCAGATTTTCTTTATAATGATGATTTTACTAACTCTTAGCTCAATTTTTATAAGAGTTGCAAACAGAAGCAGAGCCATTTTAACAAATGCACTAATGCTCAGTGCCATTACTTCACTCATCTCACTTCCTCTTACTTTTTATCTATCAAACTTTTTTACATATATATATGTCATAGCATATTTTTTCTGGCACGCTATTGCTTTATATATGATTTTATATGCTCTTTGGAAACTTAATGCAACAAGCGTATAAACTCTCTATTTTCTACTACATACTATTTTCTCTGCTTCTTATTTTGAGTGCTGTAATGCTCTTTGAACACAAAATTGGGTTTAGTTACAACTCTGTTTTAGATTACTATATTGGTAATGAAGATAAATTTATTCCAGCACAAAGTGCCGCTGGAATTTTAAAGATAGTTCTGCCACACATATTTGTATTTGGACTCTTTGCGATGGTTCTTTTACACTTTTTAGTATTTACAGATTTAAAGAGCAGAAGAGTTTTTTTAATACTAATTTATGTCACTTTTATCACTGCTTTGCTAGATATTTTTACACCGTTTATGATTATTAGCGGATGGAGTTTTTTTGCATATATAAAAATCCTATCTTTTTTTACTTTTTTATCTCTAACGTTATTTACATTATGGCTTCTATTTAGAAAAATTAGATAAATTTTTTACGTGTGAAGCTATATTTTTACTAATTACTATCTCTTTATCACTCTGCACAATGATATAACCAATACCAAGAGTATCTAAAAACTCATACGCTTTGCTTATTGGCATAACAGAGGCAGCGGTGGCATAAGCATCCAAAGATGCACTAGAGATTGAGCCTATTAGCGTTATGGAGGCAAAAAGCACTTGTGGTTTTTTAGCTTTTGGATTTATTAGATGGTTATTCTCTTTTGAGGTAACATATCTATTATAGTTTCCGCTGGTTGATATGCCAACATCATCTCCAAGCGTCTCAAATGAGAACAAAATCAACTCTTCATCAAATGGATTTTGAACCTCTATCTTGCACGTAGATAAACATCTTATATCTCCACTTGCAGAGATTATCGCATCATATATTTGCATCTTTTTAAAATAGTCTGCTACTTTTTGGACACCAAAACCTTTTCCCATGCCGCCCAAATCCACTTTCATCCCCTCTTTTATAGAAGCTTCCCTTTCATTAAATCTAAGAGCATTAAAATCAACTTTAGCGCTCTTTAACTCTGAAACTGTGGCTACTCTCTCATCCTCACCAAACCTATATAACTCTTTTGTAATAGAGCCTATGGTTACATCAAAATACCCATCACTCTTTTTGTAATACTCTTTGCTTAGAGATAGCGCTTCATAGAGATAACTATCTAAAGCTACATATAGGTTTTTATTTAGTTGAAAAAGTTTTGCATCTTTGTTGTATGAAGAGAGTGACATCTCAACGTTTTTCATAATCAAAAAACCATCATTGATATATTTTTCGTTTTTTTCATCGACTTTAATAGTGACGAAAGTTGACATAATTACTTGTACGCGAGAGGTTGTTTTGGCCTCTAGGAGCCAAAACATAGATAAGAGTAAAAAAAGAAGTTTCAAAATTTAAAAGATAGACTAAATATCTATGATTTCATTTATCTCTAGTGCAAATCCGCTAAGCCCTACAAAATCAGTATGACTTAAAGAAGATAATAGATTCATCTTAGATATACCAAAAGATTTTAGTATCTGAGCTCCTATCCCAAACTCTTTCATCGCAGCATTATCGTTATGTGTAGGCTTGTTTATAAAGATGAGAACACCGCTGTTTTGCTTTAAATACTCTATTGAAGAGATAAGGTTATGATATTTTTTCTGATTTAGTAGAAGTTCTATATCTGGTATAACATTGTGTACTCTTACATTTGCTATTGATGTAATCTTATGAAAAACAATAGCCGTATGTTCTATCTTGTCATGATCTACAAAAGTGTGCTTTTTAACTTTTGTATCAAAAAATTCTAACTCTTCAACATTTATCTCATTTACAAGTCTCTCATTAGCAAGACGATACTCAACTATATCGGATATAAAAATTGTCTTAAGATTGTGTTTCTCCCCAAAGATATCAAGATCATCACGACGAGCCATCGTGCCATCTTCTTTGATTATCTCACATATAACAGCTGACTCACTAAGCCCAGCCAAACGGCACAAATCAACAGAGCCCTCTGTATGTCCAGTTCTAACAAGTGTGCCACCATCTTTTGCTATAAGAGGAAATATATGCCCAGGTTTTACAAGCTCATCAGCATTACTAATAGGATTTGCTAAAATCTTAATAGTATCGTCTCTCTCTCCAGCAGATATACCAGTGAGCGCATTTTTTGCATCAACAGAAACTGTAAAAGCTGTCTCATAAGAAGATGTATTTGAGCTTACCATCGGGTTTAATGCAAGTCTTGTTGCAATAGATCTATTTATCGCAACACAAATAAGTCCTCTTGCATGTGTAGCCATAAAGTTTACATGCGCAGGAGTAGAAAATGCTGAAGCATAAACTAAATCACCCTCATTTTCTCTATCTTCATCATCAATCATGATGACCATTCGCCCTCGTTTAATCTCTTCAATAGCTTCCAATACTCTTTGCGTAGGTGTCATATATACTTCTTTATTTTAATTGCGCAGATTATATATAAATGTTGATTAAATTTAGTTCAAACGATTTTTTAAGATTTAATACCGATTTTCTTGACAAAGCCATCTTATTTGCCTATAATTCCACTCCAACAAACGAATTATCTTTGTTTGTAATGACGCGGAATAGAGCAGTTCGGTAGCTCGTCGGGCTCATAACCCGAAGGTCATAGGTTCAAATCCTATTTCCGCAACCAATTTTCTACTTTAAATGATGGGGATTCGCCAAGTGGTAAGGCCTCGGCTTTTGGTGCCGATATTCATAGGTTCGAATCCTATATCCCCATCCACCCTTTTTAACTAAACCCCCTATTTTTAGGTATGTCGCGGAATAGAGCAGTTCGGTAGCTCGTTGGGCTCATAACCCAAAGGTCATAGGTTCAAATCCTATTTCCGCAACCAAATTCATCACTTTTTATCAAAAAGCATTTCTATAATATCTTTAACATCCTGCGTAATCTTTTGAGGTTTTGCGTCAAATGTTATATATGCAAGTGTTATAACAAGCTCAAATATTTTTTTATCATCTTTAAAAATAGTTTGGCAAAGCTTAAATGATGCCCCTTTTATCTCTAAAAGCTCACTTATTACTTCAAGTTCATCACCTAACTTCGCAGAAGTTATATAGTTAGCCTCAATTTTTTTTGCTACAAAATGACCATTTTGTAAAACAGGGCTAAGACCACGATCAAAAAACACATCACTTCTAGCACGTTCACAAAAGTTTAAATAGTTTGAATGATAAACCACTCCACCAGTGTCAGTCTCCTCGTAATAGACTCTCAATTTCATGTAAACCCTTTCTTTAGTGCTCTTTAAAAGCTATTTTTGATTATGTTTTTTCGTATTGTACTCAATTTATAATTAGCCAAATATGTAATTCCAGCACATATAAGAATGTTAAAATAACTACATAATCTAAGCAATTAATTTACTATAAAGATAGTTGAGATATACATTGCACTATACATTTTTTTCTTTTTACATTTGAATTTTATGTCTCTAAAACAAGGAAAATATATGCAAGAAATTAAACAAACCTGTAAAATTATAAACAAACTTGATGATTTAGCACTCTTAGCTGATTACTCCCTGATGGACACACTAACTCCTGATCCAGATGCTAAAGCAAACGGTATAGACCATTTGCCAAGAGAAGTTTTTAGTGGGCATTATGTGCCAGTAATTCCTACTCCGCTTGAAGCTCCTCTTTACATTACACATAGCAAAAACTTCTTTGCTGAACTTGGATTTAGTGATGCTCTTGCTACATCAGAAGATTTTGTTCGGCTTTTTTCGGGTGACACATCGCAGTTACCAGAGCCGCTGCAAAAGATAGGTTGGGCAACAGGATACGCGCTTTCTATCTATGGTACAGAATACTACGAACAGTGTCCTTTTAAAACAGGAAATGGATATGGTGATGGTCGAGCTATATCTATCCTAGAGGCTGTCATAAATGGAAAAAGATGGGAAATGCAGCTCAAAGGTGGCGGCAGAACACCTTACTGTCGTGGAGCTGATGGTCGTGCAGTTCTCCGCTCAAGTATTCGAGAGTTTTTGGCTCAAGAGCATATGAACGCACTTGGAGTTCCAACATCACGTTCTTTGAGTTTGTACGTATCAAAAACACAAAAGGTTAGACGGCCATGGTTTTTAAACGATTCTCACTCTAGAGATCCTGAAGTTATGATAGAAGAAGCCGTTGCTATTACAACACGGGTAGCACCCTCTTTTCTTCGGGTAGGTCAACTTGAACTTTTTGGTCGTCGTGCACGTAAAAATGAGCATCCAAAAGCGATGCAAGAGCTTGAGATGATAGTGTTACACCTTATAGAGCGCCAATATAGTGATGTTATAGATACGAATTTAACCATAGATAAGAAAGTGCTATTGTTGGCTCGTGAGTTTTGCAATCGTCTTACCTCACTTGTAGCAGATTGGATTCGTGTCGGTTACACTCAAGGGAATTTTAATAGTGACAACTGCGCAGCAGGTGGTTTTACACTCGATTACGGTCCATTTGGATTTATAGATATGTTTAGCCCAAAGTATCAACCATGGACGGGTGGCGGAGCTCACTTCTCATTTCTAAATCAGCCTCAAGCTGCCCAGCGTAACTTTTATATGTTTTGCATCGCACTCAAACCATTGCTTAAATCACATGAGAGTGAGTTGCGAGAACTAAAGATGATAGAAGATGAATTCTCCAACGTTATGCAAGGTAAAATGGAGCAGATGTGGGCTTCTAAGCTAGGCCTACAAACTTTTAATGTAACTATATTTGATGAACTTATGAAGTTAATGATAGAAACTTCCCTCGATTACACTATTTTTTTTCGTGAACTCTCTAGCGTACCTGATGATATTTCTACACTTACTAAAAGCTTTTATGGTGATTATATAGATAATGAGTCGATTTTAGAGAGTTGGTCTGAGTGGCTACAAATGTGGAAATCACTTATCAATGTTACAACTAAAGAGTCTCGCCAGATGCTCTCTTATGATATGAAGCAAATAAATCCAAAATATACACTGCGAGAGTGGTTCCTTGTTCCTGCCTATAAAGAAGCTCAAAGTGGAGATTTTACCCTCATAAAAGAGTTACAAGAGATTATGAGTGACCCATATGCCGAGCATTCTAGCGAGATAGAAGAAAAATACTATAGAAAAAAACCAACTAAATTCTTTGACATTGCTGGTATATCTCATATTAGTTGCTCGTCATAATAAAGGAGTAATCATGAATAAAAACTTACAAACAACATTTGCTTACCATGAAGCCACAAAACACTCACAGCAGAGATATGCACGCTCTCTTGGATATATGGACTGGGCTACGCAACCTAACCCTTTTCGTGAGTACAGAGGAGCAGAAAACTTTAGGCTTCCTTTAGCTTTTAAGCATGTAACACCTCCGTACCATCTTCTGGATACCGACTTGCCTACTGCACCACTTTTAAAAGAGTCACTCTCACAGCTTTTACAGTTTTCTATGGGTATAGCCGCTTGGAAAGTCTCTGGAGAGAGTGCGTGGGCGGTTCGCTGTAATGCTTCTAGCGGAAATTTACATCCTACTGAAGCTTACTTACTTTTACCACCAGAATCGCAGGAACAAAACGCTAAAACTACACTTTTTCACTATGCTCCAAAAAATCATGCTCTTGAAGCCTTAGCTAGTTTTGATACAAACTTTTGGGACACTCTTCCAAAAAATAGTTTTATCATAGGACTCTCTAGTATCGCTTGGAGAGAAGTGTGGAAATATGGAGAGAGAGCTTTTAGATATGTAAACTTGGATGCGGGTCACGCTTGGCAATCTTTGGTAGTTTCAGCAAAAACTTTAGGTTGGAAAATAACGCGCTTAGATGGTGTAAGTGATAAAGATATTAACAAACTGCTTGGACTCTCACAAGAGAGAAGATTTAGTGAGAGCGAACATGCAGATATGCTTTTGGTAGTTTCTAGTGAGTGTCTAAGTCCATCTTTATCCATTGAGGCTCTTTTACAAGATTTGCCTCTAACGTATGATGGAGTAGCAAATAAGCTCAGCCCAAGTATGTACAAGTGGGAAATCATCCCTGAGATAACGGAAGCGACTTCAGAGAAATCACTTCAACAAAAAGAGCAAAAACAAAAAGCTCACTTGCCTCCTCCTACAAAAGAGTCAAAAACAGTAATACTGAGTCGTAGAAGTGTTCATGTGATGGATAAAGAGCAATCATCCATCTCAAAAGAGCAGTTTTTTTCTCTGCTGCGTGGTGTTTGTAACTCTCTTGATGGCAAAGAAAATTCTGCTCACTTAGTTATTTTTGTACATAGAGTAGAGGAGTTAGATGAAGGCATTTATATACTTGTTAGAAACAAAAGAGATAAAGATGCTTTACAAAAAGCTATGCACCATGCATATCTGTGGAAAAGTACAGAATTAGACAATCTGTTTCTTTTAGAGAGTCGTGATGCAGGGATGCCAAGTCAAGCAATTAGCTGTTCACAAGCGATTGCTAGTGATGGGGCTTTCTCTCTTGGAATGTTATGTAATTTCAAAGAGCAACTCCAAACACATGGAGCGCATAGATACAAAGAACTCTACTGGGAGTGTGGGATGATAGGACAACAGCTCTATCTTGATGCAACTTCTATGGGTCTAAGCGGTACAGGAATCGGGTGCTTTTTGGACGACATGATGCACTCCTTGCTTGGACTTAAAGACAACAAGTTCCAGAGCCTTTATCATTTCACTATTGGTCGCGGTTATGTTGATAGCAGAATTCAAACTAAAGAAGCATATGCGGATGAGAGATAAGAGCCATTTTTAGTAGAAAAAAGAGTTAAATCTTACTCAAAATAGGATTAAATGCTTTGCTTGAGAGGAGTATCTTATCTCCGCTTGAGAGCTCTTTTATATCGTCGTATACAGCTGTTACTTTTATAATTTCATTGTTAGATAAGAGTTCTACTATGTATAAAATATCGCTTTTTTTGATACTCAAAACCTCGCCTACTATTTTAAATTTTCCGCTGATATTTTGATTTGCAAAAACTTCACTTGGGGCGCCGTCATCTGTTATTTTTCCCTCTGAGATTTTAATAACTCTGCTTGAGAGTTTAAAAATTTCGCCAATATCGTGACTGACAAGGATAGAAGTGATGCCAAATTTTTGATGAATTAAAAGAAGTTCATCCTGAAGTTTATGTCTCATTGCATTATCAAGAGCGGAGAGTGGCTCATCAAGAAGCAGTATTTTCGGCTCTCTCATAAGTGCTCTTGCAACTGCTACTCTCTGTTTTTGTCCACCGCTTAAGTGTTGTGGTTTCATATTTTTGAGATTTTGTATCTCCATGATTTTTAAGATATCATCAACTTTTTTAAACTCATTTTTATCTTTAAGAGCAAATTTTAGATTTTCCTCTACACTCATATTTGGAAAAAGTGCGTAGTCTTGAAAAACAAACCCTACATTTCGTCGTTGTGGAGGTATATTTATACCTCTCTTGCTATCAAACCAGACTTCATTATCAACTTTTATATAGCCACTCTCTGGGACTTCAAGTCCTGCAAGTATTCTTAAAAGTGTTGTTTTTCCGCTTCCGCTTTTTCCAAAAAGAGTTAAAAATTCGCCATCTTCTATACTTCTATCTACTACTAGATTTATATCTCCATCTGCCGTATTTAAGGGCTTTGTGATGTTTATCTCTATCATCTAATCTCACTTCTTATCATATTTTTATTTATTGCATAAACAAAAAGCAAAATAAAAAAAGTAATAATAAAAAGAGTAAGAGCATACTGGTTTGCAACGCCGTAATTTAGGGCTTCTACCTCATCATATATGGCGATACTTGCAACTTTCGTCTCTCCTGCAATGTTTCCTCCTATCATCAAAACCACTCCAAATTCACCGACAGTATGTGCAAATGTTATAACACTGGCACTAAGCAGAGATGGTTTTATATTTGGCAGAAGTACATACCAAAGGGTAGCCATTTTACTCTTGCCAAGAGTGTATGAAGCCTCGCTTAGAGAGCTTGAGAGTGAAGAAAAACCGCTCTGTATCGGATGCACCATAAAAGGCAGACTAAAGATTATAGATGCAACAACAAGCCCCTCAAAACTAAATACAAGCTTTACATCAAAAACTCTATCAAGCCAAGCGCCAAAAGCATTTTGAGGACTAAAAGCAAGAAGCAGATAAAAACCTAAAACAGACGGTGGAAGAACCAATGGCATTGAGACTAAAGCCTCTATAATTGGTTTAAATTTTGATTTTGTTTGTGAGAGATAGTAGGCAAGAGGTATCCCGATAAATAGCAAAATAAGCGTAGTAATACCAGCCAACTCAAAAGTCAGCTTCATTGTTTGAAAAAAACTCTCCTCCATATTGGCTCCTATTTAGCTCTTAAAATTGAGACTTCATTTGATTTTATAAACCATCTGCTATCATCTCCGACACCACAAGACAAATCTTTAAGCGCCTCTCTTGTAATGATAGAGGATATTTTAGAGCCATAAAACGAGAAAGTCACATTTGCCAAAATCTCGCCCTCTTCTATTTCAATGATTTTTGAGACAAAAGAGTTTCTTGCACTCACTTTAGACTCTATAGTTGCAACCATCACCTCACTCTCTTTAAAAAGAAGTTCTACTCTATCTGCAACTTTATAACTCTCATTGCTGCTTAGTATCAAAACACTAAAGAGAGCGTCTTTAGTATCAACGATTATATGTTCTATCTCACCGCTTTTTTTTATCTCTTTAATTACTCCGCCAACTCTGTTCATTTAACTCTGCCAAATCCAAACTCTTCAAAAATATCTTGAGACTCTTTAGTTAGTATAAACTCTGCAAACTTTTTTGCTAGTGGTTTATCTTTTGCATACTTTGTCAAAACAAATGATTGTTGCATCGGTGCATATCTCTTCTTATCTATAAGCATAAACTCATCACTCTCTCTTGAACTTTTTATAAGCGAGTATGCTACTAAACCTATCTCAGCCGCTCCAGAATCTACAAACTGAACACTTTGAGCTATGTTGTCACCTAAAACTAGTTTAGACTTTGTAGCCTCTTGCAGTGAGTGATTTTTAAGTATCTCCATAGCTGCAACCCCATACGGTGCTAGACGAGGATTTGCGATAGATATATGTTTTACGCTCTCATCACTTAAAGCATTTAACCCTTTTTTTATAAGCTCTTTATTTGTACTAAAGAGTGCAACGACACCCAGCGCATAAACTTCAGGCTTGGTTATGGCATTTTTATCTTCATATATCTTAGCTGGATATGAGCTATCAGCTGCCATAAAAATATCATACGCAAAACCATTGCTAAACTGTGCATAAGCCTTTCCTGTTGAGCTAAAGGTTATCACTATCTCATCATTAGGGTTTATTGCCTTAAACTTCTCTACTATTTTATTCATCGCAAGTTTTGTACTTGACGCTGCAAAAACATTTATACTATCTGCTAGAAGAGGAACACTTAAGCTTAAAACTACCGCTACTGTACTTATGATTTTTTTCATCTATTTCCCAACCATTACATCACTTGATTTTATTATGGCATTGACACTATCGCCTACTTTTATATCTAAAGCCTCAACAGCACTTTTTGTCACAACTGACGCTATATAATCCCCTCCGACATTTACCACTACTTCACAATTAATATCTGAGAGATGAATCTTCTCTACTATGCCACTAAGCTTATTCATTGCACTTAATTTTAGATTCAAATCAGTAGAGAGAAGAACAGAGTTTGATTTAAATATAACTATAACTTCATCGCCTAGATTTAACCCTAAATTTTCAACAGCACCTGCTGTAATGACACTAGTCATTATATATCCACTCTTTAGCTTCATATGCAGTGTTGCGTTTACGTTATCACTCTTTATCTCTACTACTGTTGCAACTATCTGATTTCTTGCACTTATCTGCATATTAAATCTCCTAAAAAATTTTAAACTCCCACTGTCAAAATCTGTAACGTGAGAAATAGTTTCCAGAAATTTTTGATGTTCTCTATATATAACCTCATACGTTTTTACTAAGTTTTTACCATACTCAGTTAGTGTTGTCCCACCGCCACCTACTCCGCCTGTTGCTTTTTGAACGACTGGGCTTGGACAAAAGTTATTCATAGCATCAATCATATCCCAAGCACCTTTATAGCTAAGAGGAACCATCTTCGCAGCAGCGCTTAAACTTCCAACTTTATCAATTGCATCAAGAAGCGCTATTCTTTTTTGGAGCAAAAATGAGTTGTCACCATCCATCAAAATTAGTTCAGATAGAAATTTCATTATCTTTTTTTTCCTTATATACTATACTTTACAAGCTATAGAACTTTAGCGTTATATAGCTTAATATATATTGATA
>CAMBTK010000055.1 GCA_945870785.1 Sulfurimonas crateris | reverse complement strand
AAATATTTTTGGTGTGTTTTTTATAGGGTACGCTCTTTATAGAAGCCCGATGAAGAGCAAAGGTGGTAAACCATTTCTGCTGTTTTTTAGAGGATTGATGGGCTTTTTAGCTCTTCTTGCATATTTTTACAATATCGCAAATATACCGCTTGGAGACGCTGTAACCTACTCAAAAACTGCACCTATCTTTACAGCGATTTTTGCATGGATATTTTTAAATGAAAAACTATCACTAAGTGCTTGGATTGCCGTATTTATCGGCTTTTTAGGGATTATTTTGATTGCGCAACCGAGTGGATTTGGGTTTAGTAAATATGATGTATTGGGAATCTTTAGCGGTATAGGTGCTGCTCTTGCATACACTTCAATCAGGGAGCTTAAAAACTATTATGATACAAGAATGATAGTTTTATCATTTACTTTAGTTGGAACAGTTGGTCCGATTTTACTCTTTATGCTCTCACACTATTTTTATATAGCTGAACTTGATTTTATGATGGGAGAGTTTGTTCTTCCTAGTGGAGTTGTTTGGGTTTATATTGTGGGACTTGGTACTTTGGGAACGCTATCTCAATACTTTATGACAAAAGCGTATGGAGAGACAAAAGCGGGAATTGTTGGGGCGGTTAGTTATACAAATATAGTTTTTGCTATTTTTATTGGAGTAGTGCTTGGAGACGCATATCCAAGTGTTGTAAGCGCATGTGGAATTGCTCTTATAGTCAGTGCTGGAATTATGGTTGCAAAATCAAAATAATTCTACATTAAACCCAATATGATATAATCACTTTCTATTTTTTAAAAGGCAAATATATGAAATTACTCGCTGGACCTTGCGTTATTGAGAGTGAAGAAAACATTTTTAAAATTGCAAAATCATTAGAGATTTATCAAAATGATAAAACAATCGATTTTTATTTTAAATCAAGTTTTGATAAAGCAAACCGTACGTCACTTGATAGTTTTCGTGGTTTGGGAATAGATGAGGGACTTAGAATTTTAGAGAAAGTTAAAAATGATTTTGGTTACAAAGTAGTCACTGATGTCCATGAGTCATGTCAAGTCGCTCAGGTTGCCGAAGTTGTAGATATGCTTCAGATACCTGCATTTTTATGCCGTCAAACAGACCTTCTTGTGGCATGTGCTAAAACTACAAAAGAGGTAAATATCAAAAAAGGGCAGTTTATAAACCCGCCTGATATGCGCTACTCTGTGGCAAAAGTGCTAAAAACTAGAGGCTGTGATGAGGTGAGTTACGAGGCTTCTAAAAAACATGGAGTCTATCTTTGTGAGAGAGGAAGCTCTTTTGGTTACGGAAATATCGTTGTAGATATGCGCTCTCTTGTTATCATGAGAGAGTTCGCACCGACTATCTTTGATGCGACCCACTCCGTTCAAGCTCCAGGTGCGCTTGGCGGAAAAACAGGCGGAGACAGAACTATGGTGCCATATCTCTCAAGTGCAGCCGCAGCGGTAGGAGTTGATGGTTTCTTTTTTGAGACACACTTTGACCCAAACATAGCGCTAAGTGATGGACCAAATATGATAAAACTTGATGAGCTAGAAGCACTGATAAATAAAATTAAAAAGATACGGGAGATATAAAATGCTTACTTTAACTATTGAAGATAAACAGATTGAGCGTATATTTCTTGATGAGTTTCATAGCAACAAAGAGAAATTTTTTGAGTTTATAAAACTTAGTTTTGATAGTAAGAGAAAAGATGAGAGTTTTGAGGAAGATTGGTCCTCTTTGGAAGATGAGATACAAAAAGGGATTGATTCGGGAGTGTGCAAACAATCTCATGAAGAGATTTGGGACGAACTTTTTAAAAAATATGTTTAAATTGGATTATTCTCAGAGATCTAAAAATGATTTAATTGCTATTTTTGAAGCCATTAAAAAAGATAAACCAAATGCGGCAAGGGAATATGCTCAAAAATTAAAAGAGTATATAGAGTTACTTGTAGCAAACCCAAATATGGGAAATAAGTGTAAAAACAAAAATGTAAAAATTGAATGTAGGGTTTTGGTTTTTAAATCTCATTTGGTTTTTTATAAGATAAAAGCTAAAGGGCTTTTAATAATTAGAATTATAAATTCTAAAGAAAATTACAATTCAAAACTATAAAAAAAGGAAAATAGATGAAGTTAATTGAAGGACAACTAAAAGTTGTAAATGGGAAAAAAGTTGCGATAGTTAGTACAAGATGGAACCACTTTATTGTTGATAGACTTGTTGAGGGTGCGAAGGATGCATTTGCTCGTCATGGCGGAGACGAGGCTGATTTGACACATATCTTAGTTCCAGGGGCGTTTGAGCTTCCTATGATTATTGACAAGCTTTTAGCAAGTGGAAAATATGATGCTATTTGTGCTCTTGGCGCTGTTATTCGTGGGGCAACGCCACATTTTGATTATGTCTCTGCTGAGGCAACAAAAGGGATAGCGATGATGAGTCTAAAGCACCAAAAACCTGTCTCGTTTGGTCTTTTAACAACTGACAATATTGAGCAGTCAATAGAGAGAGCTGGTACAAAAGCTGGTAACAAAGGTTTTGAAGCTATGACGGTTGTTATCGAGATGCTAGATTTGTATGAGAATATATAATTATGGCAACTAGACATCAAGCCAGAATGGCGGTTGTAAGCCTACTTTACGCATTTGATTTGGGTAATGGAAACATTGCAGAGCATACAGATGAGATTTTAGAAGAGAAGAAGATTAGAAACAAGCAAAAAGATTTTGCACTAACTCTTTATGAGGGTGTTATGGCAAACATAACTCCTGTTGATGTGGCAATTGTGAAACATCTTAAAGATTGGGATTTTGAGAGACTTGGAGCTATCGAGAGAGCAACTCTTAGACTTGCAACTTATGAGATACTTTTTGGCGAACTTGATTCTGCAGTCGTTATAAACGAAGCGGTTGAGATAACAAAAGCGTTTGGTACAGAGCAGTCACCTAAGTTTATAAATGGCGTATTAGACGCAATCTCTAAAGATAAGTAAACCACCTCATTGTTTGTACTTTTACTTCTTACTTTGAAGTAAGAGTAATTTTAAAGATATTTCTATTTTGTACGTATTCATACTCTAGGTTCATGTTGTGCATCTGAAGTATAGCATTTACTATATACAGACCAAGTCCCATTCCATGATTTTTAAATTTTGTATCATTGTGAAAAGGTTTAAAGTAGTCGCGTAACGGCCTTTGAAGCTCTGCTCCTATTGATATAAAATGGAGCTGATTTGCTTCTTCTTTGATAATTATTTTAGAATCGGTTGAGTATTTTAAACCATTCTCAATTAGGTTTTTTAGTGCCAATGCAAATAGCTCCAAATCTATATCTATCACTCTTGTAGAAATCTCTTTGTAGATTATATTGTCACTATTTTCAAGCATTAGCATATCGATAGCTTTTTGCAGGGCACTCTCTATGGTGCAACTATACATATTTAGCTTGTAGTTGTTAGAAACTATCTGCTCAACCTTTGCAAAGTCGTCTATAAGCAAGTTGAGCTTTTCAAAGATAGTGATGATTCTATTTTTTTGTTTTTCATCATCTATAAGTTCACTCACAATTCTCCCTTTTGCAATAGGAGTTTTTAGCTCATGCATAACTGTTCGTAAAAAAAGTTGTCTTGATTTTAGTTGACGCTGTGTGTCATTTATGTTTTTTAAAATAAGATAGTAGATAAACGCAAAAAGCATAGCGACAAACAAGACAATAAATATATCAAGATAACTACGCTCAAATTTATTTGATTTATCTAACAAAAGCACTCTAAAGTGAGGTGCTAAAATATGCAAATAATAGTTCTCTTTTACAATAAATATCTCAAAGCCATCTCTTTTAATAATCCGCTTATTTGGCAAAAACAAAATATCTTCTGGATTCTCAACCTCAATAAAACCAAGAGTATCCAAATATTTTATTACATTTTCTCTAGACATTCTCTCTTGTTTAATATGTTGCATAAATCTCTCATAGTTATGCATCACATTTTCATTTGCCCTCATCTCTTGCATTTGATGAAAAGGCAGAGATGCTAAAACAAGGAGTATAAATAAAAAAACGAACACGCTTGTGATTTTTGTTTTGAGTGAGAAAGTCATCTTCATTGTGAGAGTTTATATCCTAAACCACGGATTGAGTGTAGATATTTTGGATTTTTGGAGTCATCGCCAAGCTTGTTGCGAAGTCTGCCGATAATCACATCTAAACTTTTGGAATAACTATCACTGAGGCTCTTGCAACTCTCAACGATTTGCTCTCGCGATACTACTGTGTTTGTGTTTTTAAGCAGACATAGCATAACCTCATACTCTGCATGAGTAAGCTCTAAATCATTCTCTTTGAAGACTATTTTCAAGCTTGATTTATCGTATGTAAAATCACTTTTGACTATAGGATAGTTGCTCTTTTTTATCCGTCTTAAGAGGCTCTGGATAACAGCATACATCTCTTTTGGATCATAAGGTTTTGGCAGGTAATAATCAGCGCCCATCTGTAAGCCCATTATTTTATCGGTAGAGTCGCTTCTAGCACTTGAGATAATGATGGGAATGTCATACTTTCTTGCCACTTCACTACATACTTCAAGACCATCCATCCCAGGAAGTGTCAAATCCAAAATTAGCAAGTCGTACTTATCCACACCAGAACTAAGACCCAAAAAAGGGTCTTGAAAGTTTGTTATTTTAATATTGTATTTTTCTAAGTATTCGCCTAAAAAAAGTGAAAACTGAGGATCATCTTCAATCATTAAAATATTAATCATAACACCCTTCCTTTGCCATTTTTACTATGCGTAAAATGACATTGTATTGTAATTATCTGATTCCTTTAAAATTTGGCTCAAAGAATTGACAATAAATTTCTGCGTATCTTCCTTAGAGAGAGTGTTCTCCTCGGAATTATATTTATTTAAAAGGTCCATCACTTCTGTTTTTGCATCATCTTTAAGGCTTACAATTTTACTTGTATAGTCTAAAATAGTCTCAAATGATGAAGTAGCGCTAGTTGTTGAATCATCTTCTTCATCAGAACTTAGCAGACTCTCTAGCAAATCAGACACACTCGACATCTCCTCTTTTTTTGGAGGTGGAGGTCCCATCGGTCTTCCGCCACCCTCTTTGCCTACACCAGCTAAATCCCCTATCTCTTTAGCGTCAAATCCTGAAGCAGCCATAGTGCTCTCCATAGCTTTAGAAGGCTCAATACCAGCTTCTTGCAAGGCTTTTACAATCTCTTGCGCATCACTTGCAGAGAGAGACTCTGAATCATACCCAGAGAGCAAATCTGATATAAATGCCTGTTGCTCAGTTGATAGACTGCTTGATTTAGTAGTACTGCTCGTCTGCGCCTGATAAACTTGACTCGAACTTATTGAACTGATACTCATGGTTAACTCCTTTTTTGTTTTAAATAATCATATAGGCAGATTTTAAATAGGAGTTTAATTCAAAGTAAATGAAAGTAAATAGATTCTTATAACTTTGGAGCTATGCGCTATTTTTATATCTTTGTTGTAAAAAAAAAGGTAAAATCCAACCACTAAAAATGAAATGGCAATAAATGAAAAGATTGACAAAAGAAGAAGCCTTAGAGCTTATAAAAAACGCAGACCTTAAAGAGCTTGGGCGTATGGCAACAGAACGTAAAAAAGAGCTTCATCCCGATAACATAACAACTTTTGTGGTTGATAGAAACATCAACTATACAAACATCTGTTGGGTAGATTGTAAGTTTTGCGCATTTTACAGACATGAAAAAGATGCGGATGCTTATGTTTTAACATTTGATGAGATTGATACAAAGATAGATGAACTGCTTGAAATCGGCGGTACACAGATACTTTTTCAAGGCGGTGTTCATCCAAAACTAAAGATAGAGTGGTATGAGGATTTGGTTGGGCATATTCATACCAAATACCCGACTATTACGATTCATGGCTTCTCCTCCATAGAGATAGATTTTATCGCTAAAGTTTCACGAATAAGCGTGGAAGAGGTTTTAGAGAGACTTCATGCAAAAGGTCTTGCTTCTATTCCTGGTGCTGGTGCTGAGATACTTAGCGATAAGGTCCGTGACATAATCGCTCCTAAAAAAATAGATAGCGAAGTTTGGGTTGATGTTCATAGAAAAGCTCATAAACTCGGCATTATGTCAACGGCTACCATGATGTACGGTACTGTTGAGAGCGATGAGGACATCATAGAGCATTTTGATATGATAAGAAAACTTCAAGATGAGAGCGGAGGCTTTCGTGCTTTTATTATGTGGAGTTTTCAGGGGCAAAATACTGAACTTTTACGCCTCATTCCAGATATGGAGAAACCATCATCAAACCGCTACCTAAGACTTCTCGCCGTTGCAAGGCTCTACCTTGATAATGTGCCAAATATCCAAAGCTCATGGGTAACGCAAGGTCCATATATCGGGCAGATGGCACTTATGTTTGGGGCAAATGATTTAGGTTCAACGATGATGGAAGAGAATGTTGTAAGTAGCGCTGGAGCAGCTTATACGATGGCAAAGAGCGAGATGGTGCATCTCATAAAAGATATAGGCGAAATACCAGCAGTACGAAATACTGCTTATGAAATTTTAGAGAAATTTGCATAGATGAAAAAAATAATTTTAACACTACTGATTTTAGGAAATATAATAATGGCAGCAACAATAGATAAGATAGAAGCAAAAGATATAAATGTACCTATGATTTTTGAACAAGACAAAAGATTGCCTCTTATAACAATGCAACTTGTTTTTACAAACAGCGGGAGTATAGCAGACACAAAAAAAGCAGGTCTTGCAAAATTTAGCGCAAAAGTTATGAACGAGGGTAGCAAAGCGTTAGGTTCAAGCGCCTTTGCAGAGGCACTTGAGAGTAGAGCCATTCACATCTCTGCAACAACGGGCAAAGAGACTTTTGTTATTGAGTTAGGATGTCTTAAAGAGGAGTTTGATGAGGGTCTTAAATATTTACAACTTCTTTTAAATGAGCCAAATTTTACTCCTGAGGTTATAAAAAAGATTAAAACAGCAACGCTTGGCTCTTTAGCAAACAAAGAGAGTGACTTTGACTATATCGCTGCAAATGAGTTAAAAGCTATTCTTTTTAAAGATAGTATTCTTGCACAGCCATCTTCTGGAACGGTTGCTAGTGTTAAGAGTATTGAACTTGATGATGTTAAAAATTTTATAAAAGAGAATCTTGTCTCTTCAAAACTGATTGTAGTTGTTGGTGGCGATACAGATATAGAAGAGATGAAGAGCAAGGCTGTAAAAATTATAGATACATTGGCAGTTGGAAGCAAGAGCGAAGTTATAAAATATGAAGTTACAAAAGAGCCTAAAGAGAGAGTGATAAAAAAAGATACACAACAAGCGTATCTTTATTTTGGCTCTCCTTATAATATCTCAGTAGATTCAGATGATTATTATAAAGCTAGAGTTTCTGCTTTTATCTTGGGTGCTGGTGGTTTTGGTTCAAGACTTATGGAAGAGATTAGGGTTAAGCGTGGTCTTGCTTACTCTGCATATGCGAGAGTAGATGTGAGTAAATCAAGCTCTAGCATGAATGGGCATCTACAAACAAAGTTAGAATCTCTTGAAGAGGCAAAAAAAAGCGTTAAGGCAATAGTTGAAGATTTTGTAAAAAATGGCGTGAAAAAAAGTGAACTTGAGCAGACAAAAAAGTTTTTACTTGGAAGTGAACCGCTTAGAGTGGAAACTATGAGCCAAAGACTAAATCGCACATTTATGGAGTACTACAACGGACATAAACTTGGGCATTCAGATAGAGAGTTAGAGCGCATCAAAAATCTTGAGCTTGAGGATTTAAACAGCTTTATAAAAGAGCACAAAGAGATTTTAGATATAAGTTTTGCGATAGTTACTAAGTAAAACTCTAGTTCAAGTAAAATAAATATTGCAAAACGCAATATTTTAAGAGGTAGTTCATAAAAAAAGATAGTATTTGGTACTAAGGATTTGAAATGAACATTACAAAAGAGCAAGAAGAGAAGTTTAAAAAGCTAGGCATAACTAGTTATAGTGAGCTCTCTTTGATAATCCCATCCCATTATGAAGATTTGCGACTTAGCTATAAACTTCAACCACACTCTATGCAACTAATTGACGCTACTGTTGAGGCAGTATATAGGGCTCCTAATTCACTTCAGATTACTTTTTTTGCACATAACTTCTCACATACAGTTACGGGTGTTATTTTTCGTCCAAAACCATATATGATGCATCAATTTAAAGTTGGCGAGAGAGACTACTACTATGGAATGATTGAGTGTAGAGGTGGATTGTGTAGTATAAATATGCCAAAAAAAGTAACAACAATTGGCGCAATAACTCCAAAATACAAATCGGCTCTAAGAAGCGATGTGATGCTCAGGCTCATGCAAAACAGCTTAACAAAAGAAAACTTACTTCTAGATGGACTTAGCAAAGATATAGCAGATGAAATTTTAAAACTGCACTCTCCAGATAACGTAATACCAAATTTAAAAGAGTTAGATGAAAAAACATTAGAAGCACTAAAATATATAGAACTTTTTGTCTATATGAGAGAATTGGCAAATAAAAGACGCTACTATCGTTCTAAGTCACAAATGCCAAGTGAGTATGAAACATGGATGCAAACTTTACCATTTAAGCTAACAGAGGAGCAAATAAAAGCGATAGAGGATATAAGAGGAGATTTCTATAAGGAGTTTGCATCAAGAAGAGTAGTAGTAGGAGATGTTGGAAGTGGAAAAACTATGGTAATTTTAGCCTCTGCATTGATGAACTATCCAAGGCGCTCAGTTTTGATGGCACCAACAACGATTCTCGCAAATCAAATTTATGAAGAGGCAAAAAAGTATCTTCCTATGATGCGAATAGCTTTGGTTACAGGTAAAAATAAGAATATTGAGTTAGATGAGAATGATTTTATCATAGGCACCCATGCTCTTTTATATAGAGAGTTGCCAGAGGCTACTCTTATTATGGTTGATGAACAGCACAGGTTTGGAACACAACAGAGAAATTTACTTGAAAAATTAGTAAGCAGTGAAGATAAAGGGAGTAGACAGGGAGATACAAAACCTCACTTTTTACAATTCTCAGCAACCCCGATACCACGAACACAAGCAATGATACAGAGCGCTCATATAGATGTTTCACTTATAACTTCAACACCTTTTAAAAAAGAGATAAAGAGCAGAGTCATACATAAAAGTGATTTTAAAGAGCTATTAGAACATATAAAAGAGGAGATAGCTCTTGGCAATCAAGTTCTTCTTGTATATCCATTGGTGGAACAGAGCGACGTGTTAGAGTATCAAAGTATTGATGAGGCTAGAGGTTTTTGGGAGAGTAGATTTGAGAATGTTTATGTAACTCACGGCAGAGATAAAGATAAAGAAGAGGTTTTGGTTGAGTTTGATAAAAAGGGAGATATTCTCATCGCTACTACCGTTGTAGAAGTTGGTATCTCTTTGAGTCGCCTTAGTACAGTTGTAATAGTTGGGGCGGAGAGATTGGGACTCTCAACTCTTCATCAGCTCCGAGGAAGAGTCAGCAGAACAGGTCTTAAGGGGTACTGTTTTTTATACACAAACCAAAACTCATCAGAGCGTTTGGATAAGTTTGTTGAGACAACAAGCGGATTTGATATCGCCAATCTTGATTTAAGATTTAGAAAAAGCGGAGATTTGCTAAGAGGACATAATCAAAGCGGAAATCAGTTCAGGTGGGTTGACTTGGCAGAAGACGCTGAGATAGTAAAAAGAGTAAGAGATGATTTGCTAAGTGGTTGATTTGTTTAAAAAGGTACGCAAAAAGAGAAAACTCCTTTTGCATAACTGCTAATAAAGCCCGAATTTACCGTCGTTTCTTTTGTATAGAACTCTTGTTTTGCCGTCATTATCTATAAAAATTTCAAAGAGTTTTTTGTTCTCTTTTATATCATTTAGTACATCTTCAACTTCACGAGGTTTGTATAAAGCCAACTCAACAGGAATAATTTCATCCTCCATAGCTTCACTCGCTTCATGTAGGTCTATGCCAACGTTTGCTTGAATTTTTGCTTCATTTATACCATCTTTGTGGTGTCCGCTCTCTCTATCATGTATGCGACGCATAGCTTTTTGTGCTCTTGCAATCGCCATATCAATTGCGGCATATAAATCTTGATCATTTTGCTCAATAACAATTGAGTTCTTATGAGCTAGATTTATCACAAACTCAACTACTGAGTGGTCTTTGCCTTTTTTTGTTTGAGTAGACGCTATTACGTTAACAGAGATTATATCCATGTTGTATTTGCTAAGTGTTTGTATCGAGGCATTCATATGTGCTTTGATAGCATCGGTTAGTTCAATATGGCGCCCAGTTAGTGATATATTCATAGTTTTATCCTTTAGTCTCTAAGTATAAATTATTATAGCATTAAAAGGTTTACAATATTTACAATTTAGAGCTTTTGGATTGTTCTTCTGTAGTAAGTTATAGGCTCAGTAGTTATGTTTTGATCCGTTCTTACGTTAACAGTTATATCCATTAAAACAGAGCCATTTTGTTCTGGCGTTGCTATGTTAAAGTAGTTCGTACAACCTCCAACCGCGCCAGTATATATATAGCGCATAGAGACATTTACGTCATAAATTCCATCCAAAGTTGTAGCTAAATTATTTGTACAACCATTTTGTGCAATCTCGAGCATTGCTAATTCAGCCGCACTTTTTGCATGAAGAGCAACCTGCTCATAGATATATACATCAACAGTTCTTTTGCTTGTTTGTGCCGTTAGAGAGAGTGAGAGAGTCATTATGGTCGCTATTATGATGATTACTATTATCGCCATAATCATAGCAAAGCCAGAGCGTCTTTGGAGACTCTTTTTGCTTGTCAAAGAGTTAAACTCTAAAATACTGTTTTTTCTTTGCATAAAGAGTAATCCTCCATTAAATCAGATTTTACACACACTTCTATTTTTAAAATAGAACCAGCCGCCATAAATCTAAATGTACTTACATTATCCATTAGTGTTATGGCAGTTCCGTTTGCCAAATATGTCTCACCTCTCCATGGTTGATAGTTATAATACAATGTAAGAGTACCTGTGTATGTTGTCAAATTATAGTCACGTATGCCAACTGCGTAAGCACTCCACGCAAGTTGATAGTATTCGTAAATATCAACCCCAGTAAAGTTGTTATCCGCACCTGTTGCTCCATTTATAGGGATAAATCGATTTTCTTCTCCAACAACGGCGCTTCTTCTTATGGGGTGCATAGCTCCATCTTGTGTGGCAAGTGCACCATTCCATCCATAGCCAGTTTGGGCATCGCTATCTGAACCTATAAAGTATAGAGCCGCATCATTGATACCGCTTGTACCATTTGAGAGTGCTCCTATGAGAGTGTTTATATCTGTTGTATTTGTTCCTGGCGAGACTAGAGCCGTCGTGCCAGATAAATCCATATCAACAATCCCGCTCCACAGAGGCAATACAGGCGCTGCTGCACTCTGGCCTCTAAAGCCTTCTATATCATAGCCTACCCATTCCAAGATAGGGGCAGTCAAAACAGTATTTCCAGCCACTGCCTGAAAGTTGCCATTTGTTTGTCTAGCGATTACAGAATCTTTTATACGGTATTGTAGTCTTGATGCGATAGTCTCTACCGCCATTGCGCTGTTTGCTTGAAGCGAGTTGTTTACTTTTGTAAAGATAAAACTTTTATACGCTTTTGATAACAACT
>CAMBTK010000054.1 GCA_945870785.1 Sulfurimonas crateris | reverse complement strand
GTTGCAAAACAGACAAGACAGTATTTTGAAATTACTAAAGCAGTTATATCTCAATCTTTTGAATTGTTTAAGGACTTAGATGCTCATTTTTCTATTAACCTATCTGTATTGGATATTTTAGAGCCTCAGACAACAGAGTTTATCTTTGAGATGTTGAGGGAGTACGGTATTGGTGAGAAGGTTATTTTTGAGATTGTAGAATCTGAGTCGATAGATAATTTTGATGATATTGTAAACTTTATAAGTGAAGTAAAAAAGTATGGATGTAAGATTGCGATAGATGATTTTGGTACAGGATATAGCAACTTTGAGTACCTAATCAAGCTTCAAGCAGACTACCTAAAGATAGATGGCTCACTTATAAAAAACCTAAACAAAGATAAAAATGCTCTTTTGGTTGTATCTACAATTGTTGAGTTTTCAAAGAAACTAGGTATGAAAACAGTTGCAGAATTTGTTGAAAATGAAGAGATTTTTAACATCGTAAGGGATTTGGGAGTTGACTACTCTCAAGGATATTACTTCTCTGAAGCTAAAGCAGATATCTGATTTTAGCAGAAGCACTAAAACACTAAGAAGTTTTGGTAGAATGAACGTCAAAATTTATAATAAAGTAAAAAGATGAAAACAACAGAAAAAAAGCAGACTAAACCAAGCCAAAATAGAGGAAATTCCAGTAGAGTAAATCAAAGCAGAAGTGTTAAAAAATTTCCCAAAGACAAGCCATTAGACGTTGCTCCAAAAAATGAAGTCAAAGAGATGTTTTTACAGTGGTTTAAAAAGCGTAACATTATCGGTCAAGTTATGAGCAAACAAGATGTTGTTAGCAGTGTTATAGCAAAACTGGATGCTAAACAAAATGATGCGTTAGAAAAAGCGATGGATGAGCTCATAAACAACGGCTTTATAGAAGTTCAAGAGGATGGTGTAACGCTTGTGCTAACGCAAAGAGGCTCTGAATTTATAAAAGATTAGTTTGCTTTAGTGTTTTTCTCAATAAGAGCAGCAGCTTCTAAGGCTATCTCTAGCTCTTCGTCTGTCTTTATAACAAAAAGCTCTATTTTGCTTGTTTGTTTTGTGATTTTTGTTAGATTTTTCTCGTTTGCCTCACTCTCTAATTCTATGCCAAAGAGTTCAAGATTTTGCACTATCTTCTCTCTTATGAGTGGAGAGTTCTCGCCTATTCCTGCGCAAAAAGCTATCGCGTCAACCCTTCCTAAGAGCGCCATATATGAGCCTATATATTTTTTGACTCTTCTGCTCATCATATCGATTGCAAGGCGTGAGAGTTCATCATCTTTTTTTATTATCTCTCTTAAATCAATCTCGCCACAAATCCCTAAAAGTCCAGAGCCTCTGTTTAACATTTTCTCTGTTTCATCCATGGTATATCCAAGCTCTTTTTGAAGATATATAACTATCTGAGGGTCTATGTCTCCACTTCTGCTTCCCATAATAAGCCCCTCAAGTGGAGAAAATCCCATAGAAGTATCAATGCTTTTTCCGTTTTCTATGGCACATGCACTAGAGCCGTTTCCTAGATGGAGTGTTATGATGTTTAGCTCATCAGCTCTTTTTTGCATCAAATGGGCTACTTTTTTTAAAACATAGGCATGTGATATGCCATGAAAACCGAATCTTCTGATTTTATGCTCTTTATAAAGCTCATAAGGCAGAGCGTAGAGGTATGCCTCTTTTGGTAAGCTAGAGTGAAAGGACGTATCAAATAGAGCTATTTGAGGAACATCTGGAGCTTTTTTTAGACTAACTAAGATACCTTCTAGGTTTGCCTCGTTATGAAGAGGAGAGAGCACAATTAGCTCTCTTATTTTAGAAATCACATCTTTATCAATGAGTGTGGCACTCTTAAAAAAATCCCCGCCATGAACTACTCTATGCGCAATAGCATCAAGCAAAGAGAAGTGCTCTAATATCTGATACTCTTTTAGAGTCTTGTTTATAAACTTTAATCCCTCATGATGATTATCTATTTTATTCTCAAAGAGCTCTTTTTTATCTGCATATCTAAAAGTGATTTTAGATGACGCCTCCCCAATCTTCTCTATATGCAGATGAGCCAAAAGCTCACTTTGAGGCATTTTGTAGAGTTTAAATTTTATGGACGAACTTCCTGAATTTATTACAGCTATTTTCATATATTTGCTTGAATCGCAGTTATCAAAATAGTGT
This sequence comes from Sulfurimonas crateris, assembly GCA_945870785.1. Taxonomy (GTDB): domain Bacteria; phylum Campylobacterota; class Campylobacteria; order Campylobacterales; family Sulfurimonadaceae; genus Sulfurimonas; species Sulfurimonas crateris_B. The sequence continues at coordinate 10,458 of CAMBTK010000054.1, read as the reverse complement.
TTACTATATCAGCTTCACTGCATCCTCTACTTAAATCATTTACTGGCTTTTTGAGTCCTTGCAAAATCGGACCAATTGCTAGAGCGCCACTTGAACGCTCTACTGCTTTATAGGTGTTGTTCCCCGTGTTTAAGTCAGGAAATATAAATATATTTGCTTCCCCAGCTACTTTTGAGTTTGGAAGTTTTATGGACGCTACACTCTTATCTACCGCTGCGTCATACTGCAGTGGTCCATCAACTTCAAGCTCACTTCTTAGAGCTTTTACAAGCATTGTTGCTTCTCTTACCTTATCAACATCTGCGCCACTTCCGCTCTCTCCAGTTGAGTAAGAGAGCATTGCTACTTTTGGCTCGATATCAAAGAGTTCTGCTGTTTTTGCACTTGAGAGGGCTATTTGAGCTAACTCTTTTGCGTTTGGATTTTGGTTTAGAGCGCAATCCCCATAGAGTAAAACTTTAGTTTTTAGACACATAAAAAAGAGGCTAGATACTATCAAAACATCAGGATTCGTTTTGATAATTTGTAGAGCTGGTCTAAGTGTGTCTGCTGTTGAGTGAACGGCTCCGCTTACCATACCATCCGCATATCCCAAATGCACCATCATCGTAGCAAAATAGTTTCTATGTATCATGGCATCTCTTGAAGCTTGAAGTGTTAAACCTTTTGTTTTTCTCATCTCATAAAAAATGTTACTAAACTCACTAAGCATTTTTGATTTTTGGTGGTCTATGATTGTCGCTTTGCTTATATCTATGCCAAGTTTTAAAGAGCGTTCACGAACTTCATCTTCTCTTCCTAAGAGCGTTATATCAGCTATATCACGGCGAAGAATTATCTCGGCTGCTCTTAAAATCCTCTCATCACTGCTCTCTGGTAAAACTATATTTTTTCTATGTTTACGTGCCATTTCAAAGAGCTTATACTCAAACATGACAGGTGTCATAACATCACTTTTTTGCAACTTTATCTTCCGCTCAAATGCACTTATATCAACACTTGCACTAAAGAGACCAAGAGCTAGAGCAATCTTTCGCTCACTCTTTACTCTAAGGCGCGGATAGACTTGAAGAAGTTTTTTTACACTCTCAAATGTATCGCTTTGTATACTTAAAAATGGAATTTTATACTCACTAAGCCCTAAAATAAGCCTTTTTAGACTATCTGAGAGTTCTGAAGTGCCCACAAAAAGAACAGCACTTATTTTTGGACATTTTGTTGAGTAAAATGAGGCAATAAGAGCCAAAACAATATCTGATCTAGTTGCATCAACTATTATCAAATCATCATCTCTTATCTCATCTAAAAACTCATCAACGCCCAAAGAAGCTACTCTAAAACCACGAATGGCTCTTGTGTTGTCGGTTGGAGAAAAAGCTATTTTTTTTGCATCAACAGTTTCAATCACATCTTCCAAAGAGATTACATCAAGCTCTGCCAACTCTCTTAAGTAGTATATATTTTCTTGTCGTTTTAGGCTATCCCCACTAACTCTACTAACAAACAAAGCAAAACAATCAATATCAAAAGATATAAGATTTTGTCTCTCTATGGCTATGTCTTCATATATTTCTCTATCCAAACGCCCTTTTGCGCTAAGGATTGATATGAGAGATGAGCCGAAGTTTTGGGCAAGAAGAAGATTTATATTTTGATTTGTGTTTGATGTAAATAAAGAGCGTGGCATACCCTCACAAAGAACAAACTCATAACGCTCTTGGAGTTTTTTAAACTTCTCAAAGAGTCTTGTTATAAGCTCATTGACCCCTTTTGAGGCGATAATTGCATCAACTTCATTTAAATCAAATCCATAACAATCATCATAACTCATATCTAGTTTATATCTTTGTGAGATAAACTCTATATCTCTGTCTTTTATCTTTTTATCAAATATAATCGGACGAAAAAAAGCGACTCTGTCTATATTTCTCTTTAGTATCTCCATAATTCCCATGGTTATAAAAAGAGAACCTACATTTTTTTCTACTGCCGAGATATAGAGTGATTTGACTTTCATAAAAAAAGTGCCTCCACAAAAAAATGAGGCTTCAGCCTCGCCTTGATAAATTATTATATCAGAATATGAAGTGTATACAATGTAGAACTATTGAAGGTTAGACGCAGCGATTGCTGGGATTGCGATAGCTGCGATAACACTGATAAGTATCAAAGATACAAACGCGACATAAATCCAAATAACCCAAGAGTGATAACCGCCTATCTGCTTCATTGTGTCTATTCTTGTCTCTTTATCGCTAATGGCAGCTTCAATTTCCAAAAGGCTGCTTTTATAGCCTTTATACACAAAATAGGTAGAGTACCCACCAGCTAAGATGCTAACAATGATAGGAACTAAGGGTATAAAACTTGTAATGATTGATACGATAAATAGAATTAATGCAGGAAGATACTGTTTTCTATAGAGTAAAAATGCAGCGCCTCCAAAAAATGCCCACCAACTCCACTTCCATTTCATAGCATCTATGCCATTAATGTTAAACTTAGAAAAAGCACTTTGATACCAAAATATTTTTTCAGGCTTAGCTACAAATGCCTCAAGCATTTTTTTGTTATAAATTTCATCGCTATATAACTCTTCTGTTTGACTCATTTTTGAGTTCCTTTAAATAAATTTACATAAATCATAGCATCACTTAATATAAATAATTCGCAAATATCACATTTTATGGGCTATTGATAGAACTACTCTAGCGAAGTTCTATCTCTTTTACTTTACCTGCTTCAAAGACAAAATCATACTTGAGTATCATCAAATCTTTTCTAAATATCTCCATAACATGTTCTCCCTCATCAATAGAGTAGAGGCTCTTTTTTGAAGCAACTACATCAAACTTTGTGCCCTCATCTATGGATATTTTAACATCATTGGCTTGACCGCTAAAGTAAAAATATGATTTTTTAAGAGGTTTTGGGACTACCTGCTCACTCTCTTTACTTGAACATCCAGCAAAAAACAGCGATAACGCCAACATAGATAAAAGTAACACTTGTCTCATTAACAACTCCAAATCAGATATATAACTCTGAAAAATTTCATGTAGTCTAACACATTAGCAATTAAAATTTATGTTAACATATTGGATATTTTCCCAAAAAAAGGAACGTTATGAGATATATACGATTTTTTAATGAGCTCTGCATTGATGATATTGCAACTGTCGGCGGAAAAAATGCCTCTCTTGGAGAGATGTATCAAAAACTAACACCAAAAGGTGTCACCATACCAAACGGTTTTGCTACAACAAGTGAGGCTTATTGGTTGCTTTTAGAAGAAAATGGCATAAAAGATGAGATGAGAGAGATTCTTAGTGATTTAGATATAAAAGATACAAACAATCTTCAGACAAGAGGTTTAAAAGTACGTAGTCTAATACTCTCATCAACTCTTCCAAAAGCCCTAGAAATAGAGCTTTTAGAAGCATACGAGAGACTCTCAAAAGAGTATGATTCTTTAAACATTGATGTAGCGGTGCGCTCATCTGGAACTGCGGAAGATTTGCCAGAAGCCTCTTTTGCAGGACAGCAGGAAACTTTTTTAAATGTATCTTCTAAAGAGGAGCTATTAAGAGTTACCATAAAATGTTTTGCTTCACTCTTTACCGACAGAGCCATAAGTTACCGCACAAGCAGAGGCTTTGACCACTTTAAAGTTGCTCTATCTGTGGGTGTGCAAAAAATGGTAAGAAGTGATATCGCATCAAGCGGAATTATGTTTACGATAGATACACAGAGCGGTTCCCAAAACTTGATACTGATAAACGCTATCTGGGGGTTGGGTGAAAATGTTGTTAGCGGACGTGTAAATGCTGATGAGTTTTTTATATTTAAACCAACGATAGAGCGCGGAGAAAAGAGCATACTAAAACGCTCTTTGGGAAGCAAAAAAGAGAAGATGCTCTATGATGAAAAATCACGTACCATAAATGTTTCAACTTCAAAAGAGGAGCAAGAGAGTTTATCTATAAGTGAGCAAGAGGCGATAGAGCTCTCAAAACAGGCTCTCATAATCGAAGAACATTATAAAAAACCTATGGATATAGAGTGGGCAAAAGATGGCAATGACTCTAAGTTATACATAGTCCAAGCAAGACCAGAGACTGTAAAAAGCCGAGAAAAAGGTAGTCTAAAAAGCCAAAAGTACGCCTTGCAAAATGGACAAGAGTTAAAAATCTTAACTTCTGGACGAGCAGTTGGCGAAAAGATTGGAAGCGGAGGAGTGACTATCATAAATGATACCTCAGAGTTTTCACGTTTTAAAAGTGGTGATATTTTAGTAGCAGATACGACAAACCCAGACTGGGAGCCTGTTATGAAAAAGGCTTCAGCAGTTATAACAAACCGCGGAAGCCGAACTTGTCACGCCGCTATTGTTGCCAGAGAGATAGGCGTTGCGGCCGTTGTGGGATGCACCAATGCCACAACTGTTTTAAAAGATGCTCAAGTAGTAACAGTTAGTTGCGCAGAGGGCGATGAGGGGTATGTTTATGATGGAGAGCTTAAGTACACGATAAAAAACATTGATATAAGTGAGTTTAAGCCAACAAAAACAAAACTCTTTGTAAATATTGGAAACCCAGCAGAAGCCTTTAAAATAGCACAAATGCCAAATGATGGTGTAGGTCTGGCAAGAATGGAGTTTATTATGAATAACTCTATCAAAGCCCATCCAATGGCATTAGTTGATATGAAAAAAGCAAAGAGTGTTAAAGATGAAGATAAAATCCGCTCTTTTATGGCACCCCATACTGATTCAAAAGAGTTCTTTTTGCAAAAAATAAGCGAAGGTGTTGGAATGATTGCGGCTGCTTTTTATCCAAAAACAGTAATTATACGAACAAGCGATTTTAAGAGCAATGAGTATCACAATATGCTTGGCGGAGCAGATTATGAAGCCCTTGAAGAGAACCCGATGATAGGCTTTAGAGGGGCAAGTCGCTACTATGATGAGAGTTATAGGGAGGCTTTTGAGTGGGAGTGTGAAGCTCTAAAAATAGTACGTGATGAGATGGGGCTTGATAACATAAAAATAATGCTCCCATTTGTAAGAACTCCAGATGAGGGGAAAAAGGTCATAGAGATTATGAACAAGCAAGGGCTCACTCAAGGTAAAAATGGTCTTGAAATCTATGCTATGTGTGAAATTCCAGCAAATGTTATCTTAGCAGATAAGTTTTTAGAGATTTTTGATGGCTACTCCATCGGCTCAAATGATTTGACTCAGCTAACACTTGGCGTTGATAGAGAGAGTGCGAAAATTGCCCATATATTTGATGAGAGAGATGAAGCCATCAAGAGAGTCTTAAAAATGGCGATAGAAGCTTGTAAAAGCAGAGGAAAATATATAGGTATCTGCGGACAAGCACCATCCGACTACCCAGAGATTACAGAGTTTTTAGTACAAAATGGCATAGACTCCATCTCCTTAAACCCAGACTCTATCTATAAAATGCATAAAATAGTGAGTGATTTGGAAGAAAAACTCTCCTAAACAAAGTAGAGCTAATTTTTCCACCACCCCTCGCTCTCATACCATTGTACGAGAGCGTGTATTGCATTTTTTGTAAAAAAAGTGGAGATTCATCCTCGGGGGTGTTGTTTACTCATAGCTTTTTTGTCTATGTAAAACTCTACCGATTGTTATCAAATTTGGTTCTTAATAGCCGTATTGATTATAGTAAGCATAAAAGTACTATGCTATACTTTTTTTAGTTCCCATGTTTTACTTGGGAATTCATATCGCAATATACACTCCCAAGCACAGCATGGGAGCGAGAGAGAAAGTGTCTTATGAAGTACACATTCTGATATGGTGACTCGTTTAAAGTCTGAAGATTTAAAAGAAAAACTCATTTTTAATTTTTGGCGTTTATACACATAATCCAATAGTAAATAAGATGTTTTAATTTGTATGAAAAATATTATAGACTATTTAAATATATGGTATTATATCAAAAAATAAAAATACAGGTGTAAATATGAAAAAGATATATGGCTTAATGCTTATACTAGGTTTTAGTTTAAGTGGATGTGTGGGGATTGATCCAGTAATTCAAGCTAAAATGACAGAGAATGGCATTACTGAAAAAGTTGCTGCCGAGCAAATGGAAAGAAATAAAAAATATTTTGATTTATATGGAGTAAGTTTTATAGAATTTCTTTTAAAACGAAATTTAGTACCAGAGGAAGATATAAGAAAAGTAAATTATATGCCGGCTACTCAGCCGATAGAAGCAAGACACCTTGAATATTATGCTTTACATCCTATATTAACATCTTTTTATGGAGATATTTCTTCAGAAGATATTAAAGAAATAGAAAAACTCAAATCTGCTAGTATTCTTGCTGGTAAAAAAGCTGCTGAAAAAGCTGCTGAAAAAGTTGAAGCTGATAAACAATCTAATATTAAAATGAAAGTCAAAATGGCAAAAAATGGGATAACAGAAGAAGATATTTGTGGACCTGCAAATATGTTAATATTTAATGCAAAAAGGGGTTATGTTTGTAAACCATCTTATGTTATACCAGAAAAAGAAGTTGATGCTTTAATTATTAAAAATAATGAGAAGAAGGTAAAAGCTGATGCTGATAAAAAAGCAGCTGCTGAGAAAGAAGCTACTTTAAAAATTCAATTTCAAAAACAGTATATTTGTACAGATGGCTATGACAGCTGGATACTAAAATACAATGGTACTAGGATAACATTTGGTGAGCGTAATTTTGTCGTAGGCCTTGCTGGCTATGAAGATCAATTTGGGAAGTTAAGAATAATCATAGACAGAGCCAAAGGTACGGTATGGTCTGATGGCAACAATCTAACTTGTAAACCTAGATAATTAAAATAAGATATTTCTTATTAATAACGGTAAGTCGTATATTTTTAGTAAAATTGAAATCGAAAGAATATTGCTAAAACCAAAAACTCTAATGTTATGGCTTGTTTCCTCGCTCCCATGCTGCGCTTGGTAGTGTGTATCTTAGTTTATTGATTTGTTTTACTTTTGTCTCGTTCTTTTTTTCACGTTCTAGCGTGTAATGTTCATCTGCGGAGCGGGTTTTAGAGATATAACCGAGGCAGTTTTCAAAGATATCTTCTAAAAACCCGTCTTGATAATGGGTCTCTATCCATGAAGAGATTTTCTCTTTTTTGGCTAAAAAGTTTTTGTACTTCTGCCATCTGTTTTCTAAGAGTTTTTCATCTTGCTTTTGTATAAAATCGTTCAGTACTTTTTGCCCGAAAAGTTGTTGCATATAATTTTCCGTTGTTTTATTATCGTTTGTATCTTAGCTTATCCTTGCTATGCAAATCGTTAAACCCTTTAATTATGCAGACAAGTTATTTTATGTAGCTCTGTTATAAATAGTGTATGGTGTCAAATCAGAAACTTGTACTATGTTAGGGATAGAATTTTTTTCTCAAAAACTTCTCCGCTTCCATCACTGCGACAAGCGTTAAGGCAATGAGAAACAGAGTTGCCCACATCTCTAAACTAACAGGTTCAACACTTAGCAAGGATTGCATAAAAGGCGTATACATTGCTATTATATGGATAGCCTGTGCAGAGATTACTGCTATCCATAAAAGTATATTTCTGGCATGGTTAATCTTAAAAATTGAGTTGTTTTCACTGCGTGAGTTAAAGATATGAACATTCTCAAATAACACCATCATAAGCAGTGTGATATTTCTTGCTGCATCCTCTTGATATCCAAACTCAAGCAGTGTATAAAAAAGAGCAAACGCAGAGATGCCCATGTGTAAACCGCCAACTACTACTCTACTAATCATAGTTTTGTTAAATATAGGCTCTTTTGGATTACGGGGTTTGCGTTTTAGCACCTCAGGTTCTGCCTTTTCCACTGCCAGAGCGACATCTTGTATGCCGTTTGCAACAAGGTTAAGCCAGAGTATCTGCACTGGTAAAAGCGGAATTGGGATAAAAAATATTATCGAGAGAAGAACCAGCACAATCTCTGCAAATCCTGTAGCAATAAGGAGATGGACAACTTTTCTGATATTGTCATACGCCACGCGCCCCTCTTCTACACCATTTATAATTGAGCCGAAGTGGTCATCAGTAAGTATCAAGTCACTCGACTCACGAGCTACATCAGTGCCATTTTTACCCATGGCTATACCGATGTTTGCAAATTTTAGCGCTGGTGCGTCATTTACGCCATCCCCTGTTACTGCTACAAAGTGACCAAGCTCTTGAAATGTTTTGACTATAAGTTGTTTTTGTTCTGGAGAGACCCTTGCAAAGACTCGTTTGTTGGCAATCTCCTCTTTTATAGCTCCCCGCTCCTTCCAGTGAGAAATCGCAACACCCTCCATTATCTCATCTCTGTTAATTGCGATACCAAGCTCTTTTGCAATATAAAAGGCTGTGTTTGGGTGGTCTCCTGTTACCATAACTACCTCTATCCCTGCCTCTTGTGCCATAAGCAGAGCCTCTTTAACGCCTTCTCTTAGAGGGTCTGTTATAGCGGCAAATCCAAGATAGGTATAGCCATCCTCTGCAATAGTGCCGCTATCGTTGTTTTTATATGCCAACGCTATATTTCTAAACCCTTTTGAAGCCCACTCATCAACCTGCTTTAAAATTGACTCACGCTCATCCTTGCTAAGCGTACTTTTTGCCACTATTACCTCTGGAGAACCCTTGATAAAATTAACTTTTCTACCCTCTATCTCATGGCTTGTGGCGGAGTATTTGTTAAGTGGTTCATAGGGAGTTAGTGCAAGAGCTTTTGATTTTGCATACTTTATAAAAAGTGACTCATCTAAAGAGAGGGCATACCTCGCTAAAGCTATATCTACCTGATCGCCCAAGAAGAGAAACTCATCTCCCTCTTTGGAGTGTGTCGATTCGTTGCATAAAAGAGCGCTTAAGAGCACATGTTTATCCACAGTTTCACTACTGCTATAAGTTTTAGAGCATCCGATAAAGTACTCTACACTTAGAGAGTTTTGTGTCATTGTTCCTGTTTTATCACTAGCTATAAATGTGCATGAACCAAGTCCCTCTATGGCTGAGAGCTTACGCACTATGACGTTTTTCTTGCTCATGGCACTACTAGCAACGCTAAGGGCGATTGTAATCGCAACTGGGAGCCCCTCTGGAATGGCAGAAACTGTAAGTGCGACAGTTAGGAAAAAAATATCTTTTAAGGGCATATTTTGATAAACACCAAGCACGATGATAAGCAGTGCAACACCGCTGATAATTTTGGAAATATTGAAAGAAAATCTCTCCATACGCTGTATAAGTGGTGGTTTGGCGATAGTTGACTCTGCTAAAAGAGAAGCTATTTTGCCAACTTCTGTTAGCTCGGCTATTGCCACGACAACCCCGATTGCTCGACCCCTTGTAACTAAAGAGCCTCCGTAGAGCATATTTTGTCTCTCGCCTATTGGTTCATCTTCATCCTGAGAGATATATTGCGGATTTTTACTTACCTCGATAGACTCGCCTGTAAGAAGTGATTCATTTACTTGTAAATCATTTGTTTTTATAAGACGTATATCAGCGGGAGCTTTTACGCCTGACTCAAAAAAGAGAATATCGCCAACAGTCACATCTTCACTCAGTATCTCAACTTTGTTACCATCTCTTAAAACACTTACATAAGTCTTGATTACTTGTTTAAGAGCATCCGCCCTCTGCCCAGCACTATGCTCCTGATATGTTCCCACGACGGCATTTAAAAGAAGTGCCACCATAATAAAACTGGCATCACTAAACTCTTTTATAGCCAGAGATATAACAGTAGCAATGAGTAAAACATAGATGACGGGACTCTTAAACTGCTCTATAAATATATTAAAAAGAGTTCGCTTCTCGCCCTCAGGTAAAATATTTTTACCGTAATGACGGACACGCAACGCAACCTCTTCACTGCTCAGCCCATCAATGCTACACCCGAGCTCTCCAAGTGTCTCATCTGTACTTTTTGTATGAAACATACAGCGCTGCTTAATAAAGAAAAACCCTCATACTGCTGTTACTTTTTTTTCTTAGAGCTTTTTTCTGCTTTTTCTTTCTTTTTAAAATCTTTTAGATTTTTTTTGATTTGCTGTTTGAGCTCTTTTTTGAGAATGGCTTTTAGCTCTTTTTTTACTATTTTTTGGACTTTTTTCTTATCTATCATCTTAAATCCTTTAGCTTTATATGCTATATAGTAGTTCCTATAAGCTTAATATAAACTATGGCAGCCATAGTTATGTGTTATAATTGCGCCGATGAAATTAAATATATTGCTCTCGATACTCTTTGCAATTGTTACTAGCTTTGCTGCTATCCATGAAGTGGAGCATATCAAACATAATGATGGTGCAACCTGTCTGATATGTTCGGTAAATCATAACTTAGTATCTGATGATGCAGTTGTGTCCGCGAACAATGTTGAACTTTTCCATTTTGAAGCGATTGCCCACAG
>CAMBTK010000053.1 GCA_945870785.1 Sulfurimonas crateris | reverse complement strand
TTTTAGCTACCATATAGCTACCATAAGTTTTTAAAGCTCTGTAATGTTGTGTTTATGGGGTTTTAAAAAGGGTGGCTCCGAATACTGGATTCGAACCAGTGGCCAAGTGATTAACAGTCACCTACTCTACCGCTGAGCTAATTCGGAATCTTAAAAAAATGGTGTCAGAGGGGGGACTCGAACCCCCGACCCCCGGCTTATGAGACCAGTGCTCTAACCAGCTGAGCTACCCTGACATCTTTTAAGAGGCAGAATTATACTTACTTGAAACTTTAAATAACCTAAGATTACGAAATATATGGTGTTAAAAAAATAAATATATCAAATACCCAGATAAATGTAGTTAATATCAATAATCTTTAGTAAGTTGTATTAGATTACTTGAGTCTGTAAGACTAAATATAGATTGACTTTGTTACCTTTTTTCTGTAATATTGCGCTCATAAACAATATTATTTAAGGAGTTTTATATGAATTTTCAACCATTAGGCAAAAGAGTCCTAGTAAAAAGAGTAGAAGAGGCAAATACTACGGCAAGTGGTATCATTATTCCTGATAATGCTCAAGAGAAGCCTTCTCGTGGCGAGGTTGTAGCGGTTAGTTCAGAAGTAAAAGAGTTGTTGTGTGGAGACAAAGTTCTTTTTGGAAAATTTTCAGGTAGTGAAGTTTCGCTAAATGGAGAAAAATTTTTAGTGATAGATATGGAAGATATTTTTGGAATTATTAAATAACAAATAGAGTAAAACAAAATCAAAGGAATATAAAATGGCAAAAGAGATAATTTTTTCAGATAACGCAAGAAATGCACTGGCTCGTGGTGTTGCAAAACTTACAGATGCAGTAAAGGTTACAATGGGGCCTCGTGGTCGTAATGTTTTGATACAAAAAAGTTATGGTAACCCAGTAATTACAAAAGATGGTGTATCTGTTGCTAGAGAGATAGAACTATCTGACAAACTAGAAAATATGGGTGCTACTCTTGTAAAAGATGTTGCTTCAAGAACTGCTGATGAAGCAGGAGACGGCACAACAACAGCAACTGTTTTAGCAAATGCAATTTTTTCTGAGGGTCTTAGAAACATCACAGCTGGAGCAAATCCTATCGAAGTAAAAAGAGGGATGGATAAGGCTTGTGAAGAGATTTTAAAACACTTAAAAGCATCAAGCAAAGTAATTAACGGTAAAAAAGATATAGCACAGGTTGCAACTATCTCTGCAAACTCTGACACTGCTATTGGTGATATGATTGCTGAAGCTATGGAAAAGGTTGGCCAAGATGGTGTTATAACTGTTGAAGAGGCTAAGGGAATCGTAGATGAACTTGACGTTGTTGAGGGTATGCAATTTGACCGTGGTTACTTAAGCCCATACTTTATTACAAACACAGAGAAGATGACTGCTGAGATTGAAAATCCTTGGATTTTACTAGCTGATAGCAAAATCGCATCACTGAAGGACTTGCTTCCTGTTTTAGAGCAAGTTCAAAAAACTTCTCGTCCACTTCTTATAATAGCTGAAGATGTAGAGGGTGAGGCACTTTCAACTTTAGTTGTAAACAAACTTCGTGGTGTTTTAAATATTTCTGCGGTAAAAGCTCCAGGATTTGGCGATAGAAGAAAAGCGATGTTGCAAGATATCGCAGTTCTTACTGCTGGAACTGTTATCTCTGAGGAGACTGGACATACGTTAAGTGCAGCGACTATTCAACATCTAGGACAAGCTTCTCGCATTGTAATAGATAAAGACAATACTGTAATAGTAAACGGTGCAGGAAAGTCAGAAGCTGTACAAGCTAGAGTGGCTGAGATAAAAGTTCAGATGAACACAACAACTAGTGAATACGACAAAGAGAAGCTTCAAGAGCGTTTAGCAAAACTAAGCGGTGGGGTTGCTGTTATCAAAGTTGGAGCTGCTAGTGAGACTGAGATGAAAGAGAAGAAAGACCGTGTTGATGATGCACTCTCTGCTACAAAAGCTGCTGTTGAAGAGGGTATCGTTATCGGTGGAGGCGCTGCTCTTGTTCGTGCTGGTGCAAAAGTAAAGCTTGAACTTAGTGGCGATCAAAAAATAGGTTGTGAAATAATCCTTCGTGCTATAAAAGCACCACTAAAGCAGATAGCAACAAATGCTGGATATGACGCTGGTGTAGTTGTAAATGCTGTAGAGAGTGCAACTAATGAAAACATAGGCTTTAACGCTGCAACTGGTGAGTATGTAGATATGTTTGAAGCTGGAATTATAGATCCATTTAAAGTTGGTCGTGTGGCACTTACAAATGCTACTTCAATTGCTAGCTTACTTCTTACAACAGAAGCTGCTATTTATGAACTTCCTGAAGAAAAATCTTCAATGCCAGATATGAGCGGTATGGGTGGAATGCCAGGGATGATGTAAAAATCATCCACTGCTTAGGGAAAATAAGCCACCTTGTTGGTGGTTTATTCTTATCTAGCTAGTTTTATAGCCTCAAGCGCTGCTTCATAGTTTGGTTCAGCAGTAACTTCTTCTACTATCTCTTTATAAACGATAACTCCGCTTCTATCAATAACAAAAACAGCTCTAGCACTTAGTCCTATCAATTTATTGTCATCCATTAAAACACCGTATGCTTTACTTACGCTCTTATCTAAATAGTCACTTACAACAGTTAGATTTTCAATGCCAGAAGTTGTACAAAAACGTTCAGAGGCGAATGGTAAATCCATAGATACGACAGTTGTCTCACAAATATCAAGATTATTTACATCTTCGTTAAATCTTCTCGTCTCAGCAGCACATGTATCAGTGTCAAGAGAAGGAAGCGTGACTATCAGCTGTACCTTGTCTCTAGCACCACCGATAGATACACTACTTAAATCTGTACCAATAGCAGTGACTAGTGGCGCGCTATCACCTACGCCTATCTCATCGCCAATAAGTGTAACTTTTGTTCCATGAAATTTTGTTGATTGCATAAATTTCCCTTAAATTTTTTTTAATTATATTATCATAAAAAAATTGTAATTAATCTTTTATTACTTGCTTTTTAACTATAATTTCAAAAAAATATGACTAAGTGAGTGAAATGAAAAACCAAAATCCCTTTGAAGATGGTCATATAAAAAATTATATTTTACTCTACGCTAGTGTTGTAGTAATAATGGTACTCTTTTTTATAGCAACTACTCTCTTTCATGATGTATCAAGTATTGATAAAAAGGTTTTTAAAGAAGATAAAAATAGTAGTGCAAATGTTGATAAGAGAGAGGATGACTTAGAGCAAAACTCTTCAAAGAAGAGATTTAAACTCCTAGAGAGAGGCTACTGAGCTACTCTTTTGTGATGATAAATAGTTGTTCGTGGTTTAGGCGTTTTAAAATATCCATAACGCTAACAAAGTCTTGAAACTTTGACTCTTTATCACTTCTTAGAAGAACAGCTTGTTCTTTTGGTATAGATGAGAGTTTTTCTTCAAGAGTTTTTAGGTCAACTTTCTCTTTTTCAAAAAAGATACTACCTTTTTCATCTATATAGATAGTTGTCTCTTTTTTATTATCCTCTTTTTTAGCCGCTTTTGCTTCTGGAAGCTCAACGGGGATAATTCCTTGATTTACAAATGTGGCAGTTGTTAAAACCATAACCAAAAGAACAAGCATAATATCGATAAAAGGTATAACATTTATCTCATCAAAACGCTTTCTTGCTTTTTTAAATTTCGCCATATTTAGTTACTTGTTTTTTTGTCTTGTGCAACATCAAAGAGCGTCAATAATTTTTCTACTTTGCGTAGAAGCATAGTGTAAAATAAAATAGCTGGCATAGCAACGATTAGTCCCATCGCAGTTGCTTTTAGCGCAAGAGCAAGTCCGACCATAATTTTTTTTGCGTCAATAGTTCCAACTTCACCCATCGTGTAAAATGTAAGCATAATTCCTATAACTGTACCTAAAAGCCCAACATATGGGGCATTTGAACCGATAACGCTGATAATGCTTAAGTTGTCTGTTAAATCAATCTCTAACTCATCTCTATTGTTATAATCACTTAAGCGCAGTGAACTGTAAAACATCATTCTCTCTATAAAGAGCCAAAGTGTAATAACACTCATAAGTATAAGAAGTCCCATAACTCCATAGTCTAACGTTGCTTCTGCGTATGCTAAGATACTTTTTTCCACTAATTTTCCTTGAATTTTAAAATAACTGTCGTACCGATATTTGGAGTGGATTTGAAATTTAAGGCGATGTTGTTAGCATCGCAAAAACGTTTAACCATACTAAGCCCAATTCCAAAGCCTCGCATGTTCTCATTGCTTTGATAATATCTATCAAAAATTTTTAAAAGTTCTACTTCATCCATACCACGACCATAATCTTTTATATAAAGAGTCTGTTCTTGCAATCTTATATCTACTTTGTGAATATTTAGTGAATATTTTACAGCATTGTCCAAAAGATTGTCAATGACTTTGGATAAGCCGATGGTATCGTTTGTTATCGGTGTTGGCTCAAGCGACAAAGTAAACTTGGTATCTGGGTATATATGTTTTAAAAAATCAACCCTTTTTTGTAGCAGTTCATCGAGTAAAATAGCTTCATGTTTAATGTTTGAGCTTTGAAGCTTTATCATGTAGTCAAGTTCATTATAACGCTCTTGAAGCATATCACATGCACTCTCTATTCGCGATACTCTTTTTAAATCCTTCTCGCTTAAGAGAGCTTTTTTTAACATACTAATATTTGTTTTTATAGTGCTTATTGGGAGATTTAGCTCATGTAGCGTCTCAGTTGAGAGGTTTTGAAGATTTTTTACATGTTCAAGTAGTGGGTCAATTGAGAGTTTTGAGATGATGATTGCAGTAAAAACAGTAAGTAAGAACAGGATAGAAAATAATAGATATATATTTTGTGTTCCAATAATAGAGATAAAATAGTACAAAATCCCCATAAGAGAGAGCGCTGTTAATATATAGTAGATAAAAATTGTGATGCGTAGATTACGAAACAAGCCTATATCCAATGCCTCTGATATTTTCTATATTTATCTCTGGAACAAGATGTTTTATGCGGTTTACATAAACTCTCAGTGCTCCATCGCTTCCACCTTCACTGCTAGTCCATAGTGTGTCTAAAATCATCTCTTTTGGTACGGTACTATTTGCATGTCTCACAAGAAGAAGAAGTAGTTGATACTCTTTTTTTGAGAGTTCTATCTCTTGGTTATCGTATAAAAAGCGTTTGTGAGTATCATCGTTACAAAGAAGTCCTATGCACGATACATCCTCTTTTTTTACTCTCTTTAGCAGAGCTGATATGCGTAAAATTAGTTCATCTGTATCAAATGGCTTTGTTATAAAATCATCTGCACCACAAAGAAAGCCTTTTTTTAGTATCTCTTTTTCTTTGTGAGAAGTTAAAAAAATAGCTGGAGTTTCATCGCTAGAGTCTCTAAGCTCTTTAAGTAGAGTCACTCCATCAATGAGAGGTACATTTACGTCAAGAAGATAGAGGTCAAATTTTTGTTTGAATGTTTTATCAAGTGCGGCTTGACCATTTGGGGCATGTATAACTTCCATGCCATTTTCTTCAAGTAAGTCGATAAGAGTCTCTGCTAAGAGCAGATCATCTTCTAAAAGAAGAATTTTACTCAACGCTTCTTATCGCCCAGTTTATTGCTCTGTTGGCATACATAGGAACTACATTGCTATAGTTTGCAGGAACAATGAATGGACGTTTTTCTAAGATTATCTCTTTGAATTCAGGGCAGAGCTTATAGATGCTTTGTGCATTGTCGCTTACAAATGCTTGGAGGTTATCAAGCTTATCATACTGTTCAAATATTTCACATAGAAGCTGAAGAGCAATTGGTGCGCTAAATACACCAGCAGCGCAACCAGAACACTCTTTTTTCTCTTTTGAGTGAGGTGCTGAATCTGAACCGAACATAACTTTTGGATGAGCCTCAAGTGCAACGCTAAGAAGTGCGTCAAGGTCTTCAGGACGCTTTGCAATTGGCTTACAGAAGTTATGAGGCATCATCATACCGCCAACAACATCATCTAGGGTAAAGAGAAGATGATGAACTGTTATGGTTGCGTAGAGATTTTTATGCTTATCTAGCATATCAACCGCTGCTTTTGTTGTGATATGCTCCATAACTATCTTTAAATCTGGAAAGTTTGTAGCCAATAGCTCATAGATGCTCATAAATTCTTCTTCTCTATCCATCACAAAACCATCAGTTTCTCCATGAACACAAAGAGGAATTCCAAGAATACTCATAGCATCGAGCGTTTCACGCATATCTTCAATGTTAAATGATGAAACACCGCCCTCGGAGTTAGTAGTAATCCCAGCAGGATAGAGTTTTATAGCTGTTACATGATCAACGATACTTGCTAAAAACTTTTTATCATAGTTTTTGTAAAATAGTGTCATATATGGCTCAAAGAAGTCATTTGGAACTGCTGCCATGATTCGTTCTTTATAAGCTTTTATATCCTCTAGTGTTTCAACTGGAGGAACAAGATTTGGCATGATAAGCGCACCGCTAAAGCTGTAAGCACTAAGCGGAGCGATGTTCTCAAGCATAACTCCATCACGAAGATGAAGATGCATATCTAGAGGCATTAAAAGTGTATGAGTTTTCATTAGTATCCTTAAAGTGCGTAAAAATTGTCAAAATTATAGCAAAATATATTTTACCTCTCTCTTTTAAAGAGAGTTTTTTGCCTCTAAAATAAGCTTGTTCATAGAGTCTTCATAGAGTTTTGCTTCTGTTTGTGAGGTAGATTCAAAGCGAGTCACCAAAACAGGAGTTGTGTTTGAAGCACGTACTAAACCCCATCCGTGCTCAAAGTTTATGCGAACGCCGTCCACATCTATGATATTTTTAATTTTTGGAAAATCAGCTGGAGGGCTCTTTAATAGCTCTTTTACTCTATCTATGATTTTAAATTTTTCACTCTCTGTGGTTTTTACTTTTATCTCCTCAGTTGAGAAAACTTGAGGAAGTTTTGCAAGTTCTGCATCCAAGTCAATTCCATCATGAACAAGCTCCAACATACGAAGAGTTGCGTAGATAGCATCATCATAACCAAAGTAGCGATTTTTGAAAAATACATGTCCGCTCACTTCACACGCTAAATCAGCGTTTACCTCTTGCATCTTTACTTTGAGGTTTGAGTGACCTGTTTTGTACATGATAGCAGTTGCCCCGCGACGCTCAAGTTCATCATACATAACTTGAGAGCATTTGACCTCTCCAACAACTGTCGGTTTGTCCATCTTCATAGAGTATAAAAGAGCCATCATATCGCCCTTAATGTTGTTTTTGTGGGTAAGAACTGCAATGCGGTCTGCATCTCCGTCATAAGCAAAAGCGATATCGCCATCAGATGCAAGAAGTTTTTTAATATCCTCTAAGTTATGCTCATCTGATGGGTCTGGATGGTGGTTTGGGAAAGTTCCATCAGGGTCTACATAAAGCCCTTTTGTGTGTAGCTTTAATGCTGAGAAGATTCGCTCTGTAACGATTCCAGCAACGCCGTTTCCGCAATCATAAACAATGCGAGTCGGCATATCTTTTAGATGTTGAAACTCACCAACTAAAAAGTCAACATAACGTGAGAGCGCATCTATCTTTTTAACTTCTCTTTTTGCCTCTGGCACACTTTTAATAGTTTCGCACTCACGTCCTAGTGCATAAATATCTTCCCCAAAAAATGGAGCTTTGTCGATTGTTATTTTAAAGCCATTATATTCGCTTGGATTGTGTGAACCTGTAATCATGACAGAAGCAGAAACTAAGATGCCATCAAATTCGTTGTAGTTGCAGAAGTAGTTAACTGGAGTCGGAACCATTCCCATATCGAGAACTTTTTTGCCTCCAGCGTTTAGCCCGTGAACAAGGTACTCAAAGAGGATAGGAGAGTGACTTCTTGCGTCATAACCCACAGCCACATATTCGCCCTTGATTTTTGAAGCAAGTGCGTAACCTATGCGCGTAACGCTTTGCTCATTTAACTCTTTCTCGTATATACCTCTAATGTCATACTCTCTGTAAATGCTCACTGTTTTGCCTTTTATGGTTTTATGAGCGCAATTTTACAATAACTCCCTTTTTATTTAGCAACAAAAAGGGAATTTTTTTTAATGTCTAACAATTAGCTTATGTTCTTTAATTTTTTTAATTAGACCTGCTATAAATGATGTTTTTTTCTCTTCATCTGCTATTGATTTTGTAGCTTTTAGGTTGAAGAGTTCCATCTTTTTATCTAGGTAGCTTGTATCTATATTTCCAGCCATGAAATCTGCATCTTTTACTATCTCTCTGTGAAGTGAGAGGTTTGTGATGACGCCATCTATATAGAACTCATCTAACGCTCTTGATGCTTTTTTAACAGCACCTTCCCAGTCAAGTGCCCAAACGATAAGCTTTCCTACCATTGAGTCATAGTTTGGCGGGATTGTGTAGCCTGTATAAACGCTTGAATCAAGCCTAACACCAGGACCTCCAGGGGTCATGTAGTTTGTAATCGTGCCGATTGAAGGCATAAAGTTGTTTTGAGGATTTTCAGCATTTATTCTAAACTCTATCGCATATCCTCTGAAGTTAATCTCCTCTTGAAGATATTTTAGTTTATCGCCCTCTGCAATCTCTATCATTCTCTGAATAATGTCAATCCCCGAAATTATTTCAGTAACTGGATGCTCAACTTGAACCCTTGTGTTCATCTCTATAAAGTAGATATTGTCGTCCTTATCGAGAAGATACTCAACAGTTCCAACGCTCTCATAGCCCAGTTTTAGCATCGCTTTTGTAGAGATTCTGTAAAGCTCTTTTCTCGCTTCAGGGTTTAGTCTAGGTGATGGTGCTATCTCTATCACTTTTTGATGACGTCTCTGAATCGAGCAGTCTCTCTCGCCCAAATGCACGACATTTCCGTATTTGTCAGCAACGATTTGAATCTCGATATGGCGAGGATTTTCAACATATTTTTCAATGAAAACATCGCCTTTACCAAAATACTTTTTTGCTTCGTTTGTCGCAGAGTCAAACATCTCATCAAAGAGTTTTGCACTCTTAACTATTCTCATACCACGTCCGCCGCCACCAAATGCAGCTTTGATGATAATCGGAAAACCGATTTTTGCAGCGATTTTTCCGCCCTCAGCTTTATCTACTATCGGCTCATCTGTTCCTTCTAAAACAGGAACTCCTATCTCGCGCATCGCAACTTTTGAAGCCATTTTATCGCCAAAAAGTGCGATGTGAGCAGGTTTTGGACCTATGAAAATAATCCCTCTGTCTTCACATGATTGTGCAAACTCTGCGTTCTCAGATAAGAAACCATATCCTGGATGGATTGCGTCACAACCAGCTTTTAGGGCAAGTGTGATGATGCGGTCGTAGTCAAGATATGCTTGAAGAGCATCGCCAGTTATCGGATAGCACTCATCCGCTTTTTTAACCCAAATACCCTCAACATCTACCTCTGAGAAGATAGCTACACTTTTAATGTCAAGCTCTTTACATGCTCTAATGATTCTTAGAGCTATCTCGCCTCTGTTTGCAACTAATATTTTAGAAATTTTTTTCATCTTCATTGCCTTGTAAATAAATTTTGACGAAATTCTATAACTTTAAAAAAATAAATTCTTCACTATTACTGCTTATAAAACTATCTGTTATTGCTAAATATATAGTTAATTTGTGTTTTAAAAATATTTATTTTTTGCTACAATTCTAACCATGAAAAAAGAGACATTACAAAAAAGAGTACAAATTGCAAATGCTATAATGTACTATATATACACCCATATAGAGACAAATATAGCGATGGATGAGCTAAGTGAGGACTTAAAAATCAGTAAGTTTCATATGCACAGAATCTTTAAAGATGTGTTTGGAAAAAATATTTATGAGAGTATAAAGTCCATCAGACTTCAAAAAGCTTCAAATCTTCTTTTAACAAACAAATACTCAACAATCAGCGATGTGGCAAATATCTGCGGGTACAGCTCTCAAACATCATTTTTGCGTGTATTTAAAGAGCGTTTTAGTATGACTCCAAAAGAGTGGAAAAGTGGCGGATATAAGAAGTTTTCACAGCGTATAATTGAACAATCGCCAAAAGCAAAAAAATCGACTGCAAAGTTTGACCACCTAGAGCCAACAATAGTAAAAATGCCACAAATGGAGAGTTACTACATAAGACACAGCGGTTATAACGCGCTAATTAAGAGTACATGGCAAAAGCTTCAAACATGGGTTTTTAGCAACAATATAACAGAGTATAAACAGATAGCTCTTTTTCATGACAACCCAACGATAACGCCTCTCAATGAGTGTCAATATGTTGCATGTATAGTTGTTGAGAAGGGGATAAAGGTTAAGAGTGACAGATTGCCTAAGTTTAATATCGCCGAGGGAATTTACGCAAAGTTTGATTTAGTTGGGGAGCAGGGCGATATGCTAAAGTTTATCCAGTGGCTCTATCACGATTGGCTACCAAAGAGCGAGTACGAAACCACCACAAAACCACCCTATGTTATATATAAAAAAAATAACTACCTCTCAGAAGACAGCAGGTTTGATATAAGTTTTTATCTCTCGATAAAGTTTTAGGTGTTTGAAGAAATTGTAAAAAAATCATTGCAAATTGCAATATTTTCTAGCTATCTCTAATTTATGTGATAAATTAAGAAAAATATATGCGAGGAGTTAAGATGAAAAACAACAAAATCTTAGTGCAAAATACGGAAGTCTCTATTAAGCAACATGAAAAAATTGATTTTATATCTTTGACGGATATAGCGAGAGCAAAAAATCCAGATGAGCCAAAAGATGTAGTCAAAAATTGGCTAAGAAGTAAAACTACCATAGAATTTTTGGGGCTTTGGGAACATATAAATAATCCATTTTTTAAAGGGGTCGAATTCGATTCCTTTAAAAATGAAGCGGGAAGCAACAGTTTTACGATGTCGCCTACAAGATGGATAGAAAAAACATCTGCTATAGGCATAATCTCCAAAGCAGGCAGATATGGCGGCACTTATGCTCACAAAGATATAGCATTTGAGTTTGCATCTTGGATAAGTGCCGAGTTTAAACTATTTCTCATAAAAGAGTTCCAAAGACTAAAAGAAGATGAGATACAAAACAAATCACTTGAATGGGATTTGAGCAGAAGTTTGTCAAAGATAAACTACAAAATTCATACGGATGCTATAAAAGAGCATTTGTTACCACGGACAATAAACAAACCAAAAGAGAGCTTTATTTATGCAAATGAAGCAGATTTGCTAAATGTAGTTCTGTTTGGAATGACCTCAAAAGAGTGGCGAGAAAAGACTTTACTAAAACCGTAACCGATGCTAAAAGTGGTTGTTGACTGCTCATCCATCAAATACGTTTTTGATGCACCGACATAGACATAACTCTCTGCAATAAGGCTTGACGCCAACGATAGAGCTAAGAGGCTTGAGAGTAGAGATTTTTTTAACATGTAGAACCTCTTTTGTAATTTTAAAGATGCAGATTAAGTATGCATTCCCACTTGAAAAGTGGGAACGAGGAAAGAGGCTATTTTACTGGGAGATTTTTTTAAATAACAGTTTTTGCCTTATTGATTGATTCTTCAAGTTCAGTTAATTCATTCTCGCAAATATCAAATATTATTTCTGAATCGATGTCGATATAGTGGTGTGAAATTATCTCACGCAGTTTTATGATTTGGCTCCAGTAGGATGCACTTTTTACTTTTTCCAAGAGCGCTTTGTCTGCTTTATAAATATTTTTCAAAGCTTCGCCAATAGATTGCAAACGCATAGAAATAGCATCCAGCCTATCTATTCCATCATCAGAATTTATAAAATCATCGCAAGACTTAATATTTTCAAACCTGCGTCTGACTATAGAAATGCTCTCTAAAATATAGTCTAAAAGTTCTATGATTAACAACTTATCCATAAATAATACTGCTTTGTATCTCTCTGCGAAGGGAAGGTCTCATGTTTTTATGTTCAGTAATTATGTCGATTTTTTTGCCAAATGCTTTTTCAAAATAATCATAGAGTCTTGTAAGATTACGATATGATTTTTGAGAGAATTTTACAAAAAAATCTATATCGCTACTCTCTTTTTCTTGATGTTTTGCATAACTGCCAAAAATACCGATTTCTTCAACATGATAATCCCGATGAAGTTCATCTTTATGTTCATGTAAAAAATTTATTATCGAATCAAGCGTCATCTAAAATCTCTTTTTTTACCCGATTATAACCTAGATATATTTTATGTATACTTGTATAAAAAAAATTATATAGCGGTACTTGATGATTTTCCAAAAGAACTCTTAAGTAACCTTTGGTAAATGCACTATAAGCCTCAAATAACTCTCTTATGCTATTATTATAAAAAAATTAAAGAGATTATTATGAGCAAAGTAGAGACTATTTACCTAAAAGATTATAAAGCGCCAGAGTTTACTATTAAGACGTGTGATTTGGTTTTTGAGTTGTTTGAAGAGCATACACAAGTTACAAACTTGATGCAGATAACAAAAGAGGACAAAAATGCTAAAGATTTGACTCTTAATGCTGTTGATTTGGAACTTCTTGATATATATCTTGATGATGAAAAACTCGATGAGAGTAGATATGTTATGGAAAAAGAGAGCTTAAAAATTCTGGATGT
>CAMBTK010000052.1 GCA_945870785.1 Sulfurimonas crateris | reverse complement strand
GAACTAATAGGACAATCTCATAACGTTGTAAGACATCCAGCTATGAGACAAGAGACTTTTACAGAGATGTGGCATACGATAAAAGAGTTAAAAAAACCATGGCAGGGGGAAGTAATAAACCTCAAAAAAGATGGTTCGTACTACTGGGTAAATGCTATTATAAACCCCATACTTGATAAAAATGGAAACATTCTTGAGTATATCGCTATCCGTAGCGATATAACAGAGATAAAAGATGCTCTTACAACAGACATGTTAACTGGTTACGACAACAGAGTAAAACTCTCAAGTGATATAAAAGAGTTAAAAAATCTCTCTTTGGCGATACTAAACCTTGATGACTTTAGGCAACTCAATGATTTCTACGGACATCAATTTGGAAACCTAGTTATCATCTCTATCGCAAATAAAATCTACAACTTCATCTCAAAAGATAAAAAGCTAAAATTTTACAGACTGCAAGGGGATGAGTTTGTAGTTGTAGGTAGAGAGTACGATAGAGAGAAATTTATCAAAATAACAAAAGAGATAATCATGCTCATAAAAGAGAGATTTAGCATGAAAAATAAAGAGATTCTTCTCTCATGCAGTTGTGGTATCTCTTTTGAAGGGAACGAGCATATCCTCTCTGGCGCAAATATGGCTCTAAAAACTGCCAAAAAGAGCGGTATCGACCTTTTGATTTATGATGACTCTCTATCGCTAAATGAGCAGTATGAAAACAATATGATAGTTACAAAAAAAATATCTGACGCCCTAAAAAATGGCGATATCATTACATACTATCAACCAATCATAAACAACAAAAATTTATCAACTCAAAAATATGAGTGCTTAGTGAGAATGAGAGATGGAGATAAAATCTTATCTCCTTTTTATTTTCTAAACATAGCAAAGCAGTCAAAACAGTACTTCGATATAACAAAAGCAGTTATTTTAGAAGCATTTGAGATGTTTAAAGACAAAGAAGCAGAGTTCTCAATAAACCTATCCATAAACGATATACTTGATGAAGATGTATCAAAATATATTTTTATGATGCTTGATAAATATGAAATTGGCAACAGAGTTATTTTTGAGATAGTTGAGTCCGAATATATAGAGAATTTTGATGGTGTCTTAAGGTTTATAAAAAATGTCAAAAAATATAAGTGTAAAATCGCCATTGATGATTTTGGAACAGGTTATAGCAACTTTGGATATCTTATAAAACTAAAACCTGACTTTTTAAAGATTGACGGCTCACTCATCAAAAATATAGCCAGTGATAAAAACTCTCTGCTTGTTGTCTCAACTATTGTAGATTTTTCACATAAACTTGGGATGCAGATTGTTGCCGAATTTGTTGAAAATGAAGAGATTTTCAAGATAGTAAAAGAGCTAGGCATAGACTACTCACAAGGGTATTACTTCTGCGAACCAAAAGAGAGTTTGTAGAAGTTTTAAACTCTCTGGAGTAGTTTTTTAAGAATATAGAGCTTATCTTTTATGTTCTCTCTCTCCTCTGGAGTGGAGGCATTTTTTAACTCTTTTTTTGTTTTTGTTATCTTTTTTTGAAGATTCTCTTTTAACTTCTCCTGCTTTTTTTCGCCATTTACACTAAAGAAAAGTTTTTCTATTCCTTTAAAGATTTTATCTATTTTCATGCTAAGCCTCCTAATGTTCTTAAATCTCTATCCTTAATCCACAATATTGTAGCTGCTTGTAGAAGCTTTTGCGCCACTTCATAAGCAAAAGAGCTGTCATTTATAAGTGATGTAGCCATTTTAGAGTCTATCTTATTTTCTCTAATTAACGTATCTATACGGCTGTTTTTTATGTTATCGAGAGCTTTTATGTTCTCTCTTAAGAGCTCTATCGAGGAGAGGACATCTATCTCATCTTCATGCTCCCTTAGCATATTTATCGTGTCTATCGTCTTTGCAATATATGTTCTTATGTTGTTGTACTCATCTTTTACATAACTGTTTTTTGATTTTGAGTAGTAGTATATATTTTTTTGTAAATCACGCACATTTTTTATAGCTTCTATTATCTCGCGTGAAGCAAGTTTCAAATCATATACATGATTTTGGCTCTCTTGATTCATATTTTCTTGAGATAGAGTTGCATAGTAGATTATATCGCTGTAGAGAGATTTTATTTTTTTAGCATAGAACTCATCCACATCCGTGTTTATATTTATCTGTGAATTTTTTACAACACTTTGTATGTCTGGGCTTTTTATAAACTCATGTCTATGCAGTGAAATGGAGTGAGATATAGCTTCAATCGCACTGTCATATAGGCGGATTGTCTCTTTTTTTATAGCCTCTATCGCGGCATCTGGCACATTTATGACGACTTTATCCAAGTATAGAGGTTTTAGCGCATATATATTTGCCTCTATGAAAAGTGTCTCTAGATATTTGACAAGATTTTTTGTAAATGGAGCGACAAGCAAAACGCCAAGAATATTAAATATAGTATGAAAAAGTGCAAGTTTCATAGCGTAATTACTATCGCCAATACCTATTTTTGAAGCCAAAACTTCCGTAAAATCCTTTAGTTGATAAAGAAATATAATAGCCACAAAAGCAGTTGTAAGATTAAAGATAAGATGCGCTGCTGCTACTCTTTTACCATTTGAGTTAGAGGAGAGCGCTCCTAAAATCGCTGTTATTGTAGTTCCTATATTTGCACCGATTGCAAGTTCAAGAGCATTTATATATATAATCTGGTTTGTCGCAAGAGCAGTGATAATAATAGCCATTGTTGCTGCGCTTGACTGCATGATTACAGTTGCGACAACTCCTAGCAAGATATAAATCAAGGCCCCTAAATACCCATCTAGTGCATATTTTGAGAGGTCAAGCTTACTTTGCAAAACCTCAAAACCATCTTTCATATAATCAATACCTAAAAATATAAATCCCAACCCTAAAAGTATATTTGCCACTCCATGATAATTTTTACTCTGTGAAAATTTTAAAACAGTCCCAAAAATTATCATGGGCATTGCAAAAGAGGCTATATCTATCTTTAGACCAAAACTAGAGACTATCCAAGCAGTAGTAGTTGAGCCGATATTTGAGCCAAATATAACTCCGATTGCTCCACTTAGAGTTATAAGCTCTGCACTTAAAAATGAGATAATGATGATAGATACAAGAGATGAGCTTTGCATTATAGCAGTGGCTAGAAAGCCCGTTCCTATCGCCTTTGGAAGCGTTTCCGTGCTTACTTGCAAGACTCCCTCAAGCACTCCGCCACTAAAAAATTTAAAACCATCCTCCATAAAAGTCATACCAATCAAGAAGATAGCTACTCCAGCTATAATAATCTTGTAGTCATGTTTATAAAAAAGAACAAGCGCTAGTAAAAACAGGAAGATATAGTAGTAATATTTTTTGAACATTATAAACCTTTGTTTATCTTGTTGTAATTTTTAAAATACAATTGTACAACTCCTCTGCCACTATTTATGCTACTTTAGTGAACTTTTTTAACTCATTTTTTCAAAATAGATTTAATTACAATCATAATAACAATAGCCTCTATAATGGCAGCTAAAACAAATGCGTAGTACTCATCTAAACTAATGGCGTTGTTGCTTATAGCTATGGTGGCGATTGCTATCAAAAATGTCAAAGGCATGGAATCGCCAAGGCTAAATAAAATAGTTCCTCTAGCTCCCAAATATCTGTAATATGCCACAAATGAACTAACTATCCTAGCTAAAACCATAGCCATAACTATCAAACTCGCTTCAAAGAGTATGTTTATAGTCAATAGCACGTTAATATCAAGCGTTGTTCCAACATAGATAAAAAACAGAGGTACTAAAAATCCAAACCCAACACGATGAAGCGTATGGGGGAGTTCAACTTTATGCTCAAAAAAGTTTGCTATAAAAACACCTGCTATAAAGGCTCCCAAAACCATATCTATATGAAGATACTGCATAATTGCGATAAGTATAAAAAAGAGTGCCATAGATACTCTGATATCCTGACTCATGCTGTCATTATCTGGCATAATACTCTTTTTGAGTGCAGGAAACCACCAAAAAAGTATGCTTAGAGCTTTAAAAACATAAACTGTAACAATAAGAACAACGATAAGAATCGAGATATTTTTATAAAACTCTTCACCAAAACCATGAACTGCTATTGCGTCAAAAATTACAAGTGCAGAGATGCTTATAAGTTCACCGATTACACCTATTATAAGTGAGAGCTCAAGCCACTTATGCTCTTTGCCGTGCTCATTTATAAGTACCATTATCATCCCCAAAGAGACTATCGGAATAACGACTATATAGACTGGATTTAGATCAAAAATAAAATATAACAAAAACGATATGCCATAAAGAGAGCTAAAATATAAAATGATGTTTTTTATATATTTATCTTTAAAAGTTATAAACTTTCTAATATTTACCTCAACACCAGCCAAGAACATCAGATAAAAGAACCCTATCTTTGCAATATCTTTAAACTGCTCATTGTTCCCATCTATAAAACCTAACCAAACAACCAACGCACCTAAAATTATCTCTACAACTGCAACTGATACTTTGAGTGTTCTTGCAAAAACAGGAGCGACTAAAATTAAAATAACTATTCCCGATAACAACGCTACACTTTGCATGCAACTACCTATCCTTTTAGCTTACCAACTCATTAAAATAAAACTTGACTCCCAACAAAACCATCTTTTTATATCAGCTATACTCCTGTTGCTGCTTCTCTTGCTCTATCCTTTTTACTTTTGCCTTTGCCTTTTATAGGCTCTTTGCCCTTTTCTCTTTTTGGCGCTTCTCCCATAAGTTCAAAGCCCTCTATCTGCTCTCTTTGAAGTCTGATATTTGAGCGTTTTTCTATCAGGCGAAAATGTGCCTCATCTTCATGGTCTATAAACGAGATAGCCACTCCAGCCTTACCTGCTCTTGCAGTTCGTCCTATGCGGTGTATGTAGTCGGCACTAGAGCGTGGAAGGTCAAAGTTGATTACGCATGAAACATCATCTATATCTAAACCTCTTGCAACCAAATCAGTGGCAAATAAAATCTTAATCTTTTTAGCTTTGAACTCTTCTAGCGTGTAGTTTCTATCCTCTTGATGCAAATCGCCATGAAACGAATCGGCACTAAATCCATGTTTTCTAAATTTTGCCGCTATATTATCAGCAGCTCTTTTACTTGCCATAAACACAAGCACAAGCTCATATTTTTCGCTCTTTAAGAGATGTCTAAGAAGTGGGGCACGATTTTCTTTGTTTACTAAAATAGCACGCTGAGTAATGTTTTGAACTGTCGGCTCTTCTTCGATACTAATCTCAAGAGGATTTTGCATAACCCTTGAAGCGATAGAGAGCATTTTTGGAGGATAGGTGGCAGAAAAAAGAAGATTTTGACGTTTTTTTCCAAGTGCTTCAAGGATAAGTTCAAGCTCTTGGGCAAATCCAAAATCAAGCATCTTATCCGCTTCATCAAGAACAAAAAAATCTACATGTGATAAATTCATCTGTTTTTTACTCAAAATATCAAGAAACCTGCCAGATGTAGCCACTAAGATATCACACCCTTTTTGAATGTTAAAGAGTTGCTCACCAATGCCCTCTCCGCCGATTACGCCAACAACTTTTACTCTCTTGCTCATAAACGCACCAAAGGTCTCAAAAGCTTCAACTATCTGTTGTGTCAGCTCTCTTGTAGGTGTTAGAACAAGGGCTTTTATTTTTGCTTTTCCCTCATAATTATCACGAGATAAAAGCTCTAAAATCGGCAAAATAAAACTAGCACTCTTCCCGCTTCCTGTTTGAGCTTTTGCCATAATATCGTGACGCTCTAGCACAAGAGGAATAACTCTCTCTTGAATAGGTGTTGGTTTCGTAAAACCGCTTTTATTTAGCGCTTGTTGTATATTTTGTGAAAGTCCAAGTTTTGAAAACGGCATTTAGTATCCTTCTCTATATTTGAGCGCATTTTAGGTAATTTTGCCTTTAGGGGATATTTTAATATTTTGAATTGATTCACAGGCTATTAGTATCTTTTTGCGCTCTATTCCCCATCTATAACCGCTCATCGCTCCGCTTTTTGCGATGACTCTATGGCATGGGATAAGATAACCGATATGATTTTTGCCTATGGCGGTCGCTACTGCTCTGGTGGCTTTTGGTTTGTCAATGTAGTTTGCTATATCTTCATAAGTGGCAACTACGCCATTTGGAAGGTTTAGAAGTGCCTTCCAAACATTTACTTGAAGGTTTGTCCCCTTTACAAAGAGGGAGTATTTTTTATTTTTTATAAAGATGTTCTTTAGATACTCTCGTGCGGCTTCTTCATCAAAGCAGAGATTTGCATTTTCCCAAAGTTCGTTAAATCTTTTAAAAATCTCATCTCTGTTCTCATCTATAAAGCCCAGATAACAAACTCCCTTATCAGTAAAACCGATAAGAGCTTCCCCAAAAGGAGTCTGCCCATAACCGTAAGTTATAAGAACATCCTTTCCTTTTTCTCTCCACTCTTTAGGAGTAACACCGATAAGGTTTACGAAAAGCTCATGGAGACGGCTACTGCTCGATAACCCTATATCCAAACTGCTATCAAGGATAGATTTGGACTCTTTTATATGCTCTTTTGCATAGTTTAGAGTAACAGAGTGCAAAAACTGTTTTGGCGTAACTCCCACATACTCTTTAAAGACTCTTATAAAATGAAATTTACTCATACCGATATTTTTAGCAACCTCGTCGATAGAGGGGTGCTCTTTAAAGTTTTCATCAATATACTTGATGGCTTTTTCTATCTGCTTATAGTTATCGTGCAGGAGTGAAATTTCATCCATTTTTTCTCTTTTAAAAAGTTGATTTATTGTAAATCACAAAACCCTTTGCTAACTCTTCTAACTCTTTGTTTATCTTATCATGTAAAACAGTGTCGTTTATGTTATCTAAAACATCGCAGATTTTGTTTGCGATAAGTTCAAACTCTGCTTCTTTCATACCTCTAGCCGTTAGTGCTGGGCTTCCGATGCGGATACCGCTTGTTATAAAAGGGCTTCTTGTATCATTTGGAACACCATTTTTATTTACTGTGATTCCCGCTCTCTCTAGCGCTGCATCTGCATCTTTACCTGAGAAATCTCTGTTTAAAAACGACACCAACACTAAGTGATTATCCGTTCCGCCAGATACCAAATCATAACCTCTTTTTGTTAAAACAACTTCAAGCACTTTTGCGTTTGCTTTTACCTGCTTTGCGTAATCCTTCCATGATGGGTCTAGTATCTCTTTAAAGGCAACCGCTTTTGCTGCTATTACATGTATAAGTGGACCACCCTGAATACCTGGGAAAATAGCAGAGTTTATCCTCTTTGCTATCTCTTCATCATCTGTCATAATCATACCGCCACGAGGACCTCTTAGAGTCTTATGGGTAGTTGTTGTTACAACATGAGCGTGAGGAAATGGACTCATATGCTCACCAGCTGCAACAAGTCCTGCAACATGGGCAATGTCTGCAAACATGATAGCACCAACAGCATCAGCAATCTCTCTAAACTTTTTAAAATCTATCTCCCTTGCATAAGCACTAGCGCCACAAACGATAATCTTTGGTTGAACAGCTTTTGCGATTTCTAAGATTTTATCATAGTCCATTCTGCCATCAGCTTCAACACCATAAGTAAAGCTTGAGTAGTTTTGACCTGAAAAGCTTGGTTTACTACCATGCGTCAAGTGTCCGCCATGGCTTAAATCCATACCTAAGAGTTTATCACCAGCTTTTAGAAGTGCCGCATAAACAGCAGCGTTTGCCTGACTTCCTGAGTGTGGTTGAACATTTGCAAACTTACAGCCAAATATCTCACAAGCTCTATCAATCGCCAACTGCTCAACAGCATCGGCATATTCGCAACCACCGTAATATCTCTTGTATGGATAACCCTCAGCGTACTTATTTGTAAATACGCTTCCCATAGCTTCCATAACCGCTGGACTTGTAAAGTTCTCACTAGCAATCATCTCAAGATGGTTAGTCTGTCTCTTTAACTCGCCCTCTATGATAGAAAATACTTCCCTATCCGCATGTTCTAAACTTTTGCTTGATATAAAACTCATCTTAGTATCTCCGCTATTATTTTATTTTTAAAATAGTAGCTCAAGCTAAGATATTTAACAATCCAAAAATTGCTATCGTTTAGTAACAATATATTTATAAAACGAAAAATCAATCCAACCTTAAGAAAAAATGTAATAGTATCCCTTTAATAAAAAATAATATATAGGTTTTGCGATGATATCGTTCTTTGAAGATAATAGATTTCTAGAGCTCCTTACTGCTAATTTACCAGATATGCTCTGGGCAAAAGATTTATAAGGGAACTACCTTTTTGCAAATAAAATGATGCTTGAAAATCTTCTTATGGCGGAAGAAAACGAGGAGTATCTTGGAAAGAACGATATTTTTTTTGCTACACGAGAGAGAGCAAAACATCCAGAAAATCCACAGTGGCATACCTTTGGGGAACTTTGTCACAACTCAGATTTAGTTGTACTCCAAGAGATGAAACCAATGAAGTTTGAAGAGTATGGAAATATTCGTGGAGAGTTGGTTTATCTAGAAGTTCATAAAGCTCCTATTTATGATGAAGATAAAAATGTCATAGGCGTAATTGGAAGCGGACGAAATATCACTGAACATAAAAAAATTCAAAGAGAGCTAGAGATAAGCAACCGCCTAATCGAGAGTGGCCCAGTAGTGCTTTTTGAGTGGGGCGCAGATGATGGATGGCCTATTATATTTGTCTCTGCCAATGTTGAGAAAATTTTAGGGATAAACTATAAAAAGCTCCAAGAGAGTGAAATAAAATTTTCCGATTTTATCCATCCTGATGATTTGCCTATTGTGCTAAAAGAGTTTTATGAATATATTTCTTTGCAAACTACCTCATTTGTTCAAGAGTATAGGTTAATCAAAGAGGATTCAAGCGTCATATGGATTAGAGATTTTACCGTTATTGATTATAACGAAAAGAAAACTCCTCGCACCATAAAAGGTTTTATCTTTGATAACATGAAAGAAAAAGCAGCAAAGGAGCGTATTTTTCATTTAAACTACTATGATCAGCTAACCACACTGCCAAACCGTCAAAAAATTATGCTTGATATTCAAAACAACCCTCCTTGCGCTTGTGCTATTTTCAATATAGAAAGATTTCGAGAGTTAAATGATTTTTTTGGGATAGCAACTGGGGATAGCATTTTAGTTCAAATTGCTAAAAAATCACTAGAGATTGGGGTTGAGGCATACCGCATTGGCGGTGATGAGTTTGCTATTTTATTTTATGAAGATTTATCTCATGATGCTATACAAAAGTATGTATCTAACATACTTTTACAACTAAATGAGATAGATTTAAATATCGCTAATGAGAGTGTAAATATCAGAATGAGTGTAGGAGTTGCATTTAAGAGTGAGAGAATCTTAACCAATGCAGATATTGCGCTGCACATTGCAAAAGAGAAAAAGGTATCTTTTTGGATTTATGAAGAGGATGAAAAGATTGAAGAGAGTTATAGAAAAAATATTGCTATGACCGCTACAATTCATAAAGCACTCTTAGAAAACCGCATAATCTGTTATTACCAGCCAATTGTAAATTTTTCTACACAAAAAATTGAGAAATATGAAACGCTGGTAAGAATAGTAGATGAAGATGGAACTATTCTTATGCCAAATGATTTTTTACCTATTGCTAAAAAAACAAAGCTCTATCCTCGCATCACACAAGAGGTTGTAGCTCAGGCATGTCGCTGTTTTGCATCTCGCAAAGAGTTATTTTCTATAAATCTATCCATAGAAGATATAAGCAACCCTAAAATTGTGCAGGAGATTATCCAAACAATAGTTCACACCAACACAGCAAAGAGAGTCATTTTTGAGCTTTTGGAGAGTGAGGGCATTGAGGATTATGATATCGCTTCTAAATTTATCGCACAGGTCAAACCACTAGGTGCTAGGATTGCCATTGATGATTTTGGAACTGGGTACTCCAACTTTGAACATATCCTTAAACTCAATGTTGATTGCATAAAAATAGATGGTTCGCTTATAAAAGGAATTGTTGCGAATGATAAACATAGAATTATCGTTGAGACAATAGTTGATTTTGCTAAAAAAATAGGTGCCTGTACTGTTGCTGAATATGTTTGCGATGAAGCGGTTTATGAGACTGTAAAAGAGAGTGGAGTTGATTTTTCTCAAGGTTACCACACTGGCAAACCCCAAGCGTTATAATCTCCCTCTTTTCATATTGAAAATTGCAACCGCAACAAATGCCAACAAAGCCCCAAAAAGCGTTGATAACATAATCTTCTCATCATATATAAACCAGCTTGAGGCAATAGCCCCGATAGGTACTATAAACATAAAAACTCCTGTTCTATGCGCTCCGATTTTACCAGCTGAGATAAAATAAAGAGTAGTGCTAAAAGTTCCAGGAACTATACCTATAAAGATGATAGTAGCCCAAAAAACAGCGTCATACGAGCCAAAATCAAACGGATGGTATGGAAGTGCAAATATCATATTTGTAAAACCAGCTACACCAAAAACAACAAGCGTATAAAACATAGGATTTACCCTTGAGGCAGCTTTTTGAGAAAATATAGTAACCAACGCCCAAACAACAGCGCACTCTAAAAAATATAGACTATCCGCATTTAAAAACGAAAATCCTTCAAATGGAACACGAAGCAGAATCAACGCTCCAAAAATCCCAATAAACAGGGCACTAAGTTGAGTATTTGTTACCTTTGTACCTAAGATAGCAATCGACATCAGATATGTAAAAATAGGTGCCAAAGATGTAACCATAGTCCCGCCATATCCAGCCGCGCCGTGAGAGAGCCCTGCAAAAAATAGGTAGTTAAAAAGTGAGGTCAAAAGCCCAGCAATAAGCATATAAAAGTAGCCAACTCTATCTGACTTTAGCGGAGTTTTAAGATACCAAATTACTGGCAAAAGAGTTACAAACGATATAGCATAACGCCAAAAAGCTGCAACTTCAGCATGAGAGTGAGCCGCAGCAACTTTCCCAGCACTCCAAGCAATACCCCAAAAAAGCATAGCGATTATCATAAGTATAAAATAGCGTGTCTGATTTTTAGTGCTGTTCATTTTCTGCTTCTATTTTTTATCGAATTATACAAACTTATTTCTTGATACTACCGCCCCATTTAAAACCGCTTCTAAATTGCCAATTTTTACTATAATACCCCTACTTATAAAAAGGAGTTTATATATGCTAGACGCAACTCAAAGAAAAAACATTAAAAGTGGACAGAGTGTAGCTATCGTTTTAAAGCAAGATCAGCGTAGCGGAGTTTTAACACAGGGCATAGTCAGGGATATTTTGACAAAGTCGCCAAACCACCATCACGGCATAAAAGTTCGTTTGATGAGCGGTGAAGTTGGACGAGTAAAAGAGATATACTAATCGGAACTATATTTGCTTTTTATTGTTACTTAAAAATATAGAGGAGTTATCATGGATATAGGAACTACTTATCAGAGCTATACAAATATGACTCAGAGCTTTAAAACAAAAGAAAATGTCGACTTTAGTGTTGCTTCTGAGCAAAAAAATGAAATTCTATATACACAAGAGGAAACAGAGAGTAAAAGTTCACAGACAGATGAGGCTCTTGCAGATTTTCTAAAAAAACTCCGTGAAAAAGGAGCTGCAAAATTTTTAGCAGATTTAAATAAAGAAAAAATAGAAGCACTTGTTGAAGAGTATAAACAAAAGCTCATAGACAATATGGGTGACTCTCCTGAAGCTCTACAAGATATAGCAAAACTCGTAGAGGCTTTTAAGGCGAAACTCGTAGAAGAGATGAAAGAGAAGATGGAAGATGAGATAAAAACTGCCAAATACAGACTTAAGGGAAATACTCTCTTAGAGACTCATCTAAATTCACAAAAGAGAGCTACACCACTAGAAGAGCTGCTAAAGTTATAAAACTCTACTTACTTTTTTGTATCTCTTATCTTGCACAAGTTATAAACAAAGCGACTTGGTAGTATTTATGCCTAATAGATACTACTTTTACCTGCTCTTTATGTTTAACCATTAAAATAGCTGTTATAAAACTGTTTTGCCGTTCTGGCACTCTTACTAGCCCTACTTTGGGCAAAACGCAGAGCCTCTACATGCAGAAGTTCTATGTCGCCTTTATACTCTTTAAAGTAGCTATCAACAACTTCTAAATACTCTGCTTGATTGCCATGGTAAAAAGAGAGCCATAAACCAAATCTATCACTTAGCGAAATCTTCTCCTCTACACTATCTCCGTAATGTATCTCGCCGTTATTGCCTATTTTAGTGCCTTCGTTGTCGCTATGATACTCGGTAATGAGATGTCTTCTGTTTGATGTGGCATAGATTTTTACATTCTCAGGCGGAGATTCGATAGAGCCTTCTAGGATTCTTTTTAGACCTTTGTAGCCCTTTTCTCCCTCTTCAAAAGATAAATCATCGCAAAAAATGATGAACTTGTAGGGCAGATGACGAATCATGTCGGATATCTCAATAAGGTCATCCAAATCCTCTCTGTCTATCTCGATAAGGCGCAATCCTTTTGAAGCATAACTGTTTAAAAGCGCTTTGATAAGTGAGGACTTTCCAGTACCTCGTGCTCCCCATAAAAGCACATTATTTGAGGGTAAGTTCTCTAAGAAACGCTCCGTATTTTT
>CAMBTK010000051.1 GCA_945870785.1 Sulfurimonas crateris | reverse complement strand
TTCCTCGTTCCCAAGCTCCTGCTTGGGAATGCATATAAAAAAGTAGTCATTTTCAAGCTGTTTTAGAACAGTTTTAAAATTACTATTCTTAAGGTTTTTTATGAAATTCTCTCGTGCTTTTACCATAATAGAACTTGTATTTGTTATTGTAGTTCTTGGTATTTTAGCGAGTATTGCTCTTCCAAAATTTGCAAGTACAAGAGAGATGGCAGACTTGGCGAAAGGTCGTGCGGATGTGGCAACGATTCGTGCTGCTATCGTAAATGAGAGATCGGAACAAGTTATAAAAGGTATAAACACATATATACCAAAATTATCTAAAGATGCTGCTTCAACTACACTTTTTAGAGGTGAGAACGATGGAGCAGCAAATAGTAGAACTCTGCTCTTATATGGTTTAAAAGCAGGAGCATCTTCTGGTGATTGGGCTATAGTAAATGACACAACATACAGATTTAGAGTTGGTAACACAGATACAACTTTTACATATGCTCCAGCTAATGGAGAGTTTACTTGTACAGCAGGAACTGGTGACTGTAACGCTTTAGTTGATTAGAAATTAAGTTTTAACAGGTATCTTTTTAAAATTGTATTACTATAATATATCGCTTATAAACTCCCCGCTAGAGCCTCTGACTTACCAGAGTAAAAACCATCTTGCTATTGGCACAAAAGTAACTGTTCCTATGCGCAGCAAAGAAGTTGAGGGTGTCGTTGTGGGGGTGTGCGATAAGCCTTCTTTTGATTGTATTGAGATTTTAGAGAGTAGTGGATTTTGCTACTCGCCAAAGCAACTTGAAATAGTAACTTTTATGGCTTCTTACTACTTTTGTTCGCTTGGTGAGGGGCTAGGGGTGATGGTGCCGTATGAGTGTGGTATGCATTCCCACGCGGAGCATGGGAACGAGAGTGAAGAAGAGAATCTTTTGGTTGATGTGATTATAGATAAAGAGATAGAGCTCTCTTTAAAACAGCAAGAAGCCTTAGCGTTTTTAAAAAAACATAAAGTCTCACTTCTTTTTGGCGATACAGGAAGTGGAAAAACAGAGATTTATATGCGTTACTTTCAAGAGATGCTTCAAATAGGCAAACGTTGTATATTTTTAATGCCCGAGATTTCACTTACCCCACAAATGGGCAAACGTCTAAAGGTTCACTTTGGCGATAGTATTGTTATGTGGCACTCTAAGCTAACTCCTTTGCAAAAGAGAAAAGCACTTGAGTCAATCTATAATGGAGAAGCTAAAATTATCGCTGGTCCTCGTTCAGCTCTTTTTCTGCCAATAGAAGATTTGGGTCTGATAGTTGTTGATGAAGAGCATGATGACAGCTACAAATCATCTTCTCGTCCTAGATATAATGCTAGAGATATCGCTATATATATGGGCAAACTTTATGATGTCAATGTAGTTTTGGGTAGTGCTACACCTAGCGTTGGAAGCTATGCAAAGTTTCCTTTTTTTCGTCTTCGGGGTGGTTATTTTAACTCTTCTAAGGAGTTTGTATATGAGAGAGGTGCCGAGAGTTTATCCCCTCTTGTGATAGATAATTTAAAAAAAAGTTTAGATAAAAAAGAACAGGCGATTCTTTTTTTGCCAACTAGAGCAAATTTCAAGTATCTGATTTGTCAAGATTGCGGACATACTCATAAGTGTGCGTTTTGCAGTGTAGGTATGAGTATACACCAAAAAACACGCTCTTTAAGATGTCACTACTGCAATTTTGCTCAAGCAATTCCTCAGGTTTGCTCAGAGTGTAACAGTACCAATCTTGTAAGTACTAGACTTGGAACGGCAGAGGCTGTAAGTGAGTTGCAAGAGAAGTTTGGCGAGTTTAAAATAGGGCAGTTTGATAGAGACGTTATTACAACTTCAAAAAAACTCTCAACAATGTTAAAGAGCTTCAATGATAGAGAGGTAGATGTCTTAGTTGGTACGCAGATGCTAAGTAAAGGGCACGACTATCATGGGGTAACTTTAGCAGTTGTTTTAGGACTTGACAACATACTCAACCAGAGTGATTATAGAGCGAGAGAAAAAGCCCTCTCAACGCTTATTCAAGTAGCTGGGAGAAGCGGTAGAAAAGAGAGTGCGGTTGTTTTAGTTCAGACATTTAACAAAGAGTTCTTTAGCTCTTATGTTGATAGATATGAAGATTTTTTAGAAGATGAAAAAGGTTTCAGAGAAGAGCTATACCCGCCATATAAAAAGTTATGCCGTATCCTCTTTTCTCATAAAAACGGTATAAAAGCACAAAATGCCATGAATGATATGCAAGAGAGATTGCGTAGTTTTACAAATGTTGAGATTGTGGGTTATAAAAAGTGTGCTATTGAGAGAGTAGCAGATAAATACAGATTTGAGATACTTCTGCGTGCTGATAAAAG
The DNA here is from genome assembly GCA_945870785.1 of Sulfurimonas crateris. Taxonomy (GTDB): domain Bacteria; phylum Campylobacterota; class Campylobacteria; order Campylobacterales; family Sulfurimonadaceae; genus Sulfurimonas; species Sulfurimonas crateris_B. Next base: position 10,361 of record CAMBTK010000051.1, on the reverse strand, counting down.
TACCGACATCATCAAAGCAGTTTTAGCGTGTAGAAACTCTTTAGCGGAGATAGATATGGATCCTATCGAGTTTGGTTGATGTTATCAAAAAACCAATAAAAGGCTAACATAACACCAGTTGTTTTTTGGTAGCTCTCATTAAACATAAACTCTTTTGCCTCTTTTGTAGGGATATAGACAACCTCTATATTTTCCTCTTCTAAACCACCGCCTTCATCAATCTTCATAGAGTCATCACACTCTGCATAGTAGAGCGTTTGATGTGTCCCAGAGATGCCAACACTTGTGTAAAAAGAGCTTATTTTTTGCAAACTCTCAACAGTGATATCAAAACCGCACTCCTCTAAAACCTCCTCTTTGGCTATCTGCTCAAGCGAAGTCTCTTTATCTACAATACCAGCGCATAGCTCGTACATCATGCCATCGTTTTGATTTTTATTTAAAACGGTTGCGCGCAGCTGTTTTACAAGTATAAACGCATCATGGGATTTGTGCCAAAGCAAAATTGCTACACTGTCATGCGCTACTACTGCTTCCCACCTTCTTATTACTCCCATAAAAGAGTAGTTTATGAGAATTGGTTTTATAAACCTTGGATTTTCAAGAGTTTGAATCGAGTCTATTTTGTACACTATTTTCCTCTTCAAAAAAGTAACAAACATTCTCAGGCATAGAAGTTCTTATAAATTTTGTATCATTTGTAACGTGTAGATTGATGCTCTCATCATAGTTTGACTTTAGTTTTAAAAATGCAGCTTTCTCTTTAGCTGAGATTTTTTTAGTAGCAACTTGAACAACGCGAAGAGGATCAATCGCTTGACCATCTTTGTATAGACCAAAGTGAAGATGAGGTCCAGTTGAGAGTCCTGTACTTCCTACATAGCCTATTACTTGCCCTTTTTTGACGCTACTTCCGTTGTTAACGCCTTTTCTAAAAGAGTTTTGGTGTGCGTATAGAGTAAGATAACCATCACTGTGCTGTACTTTTGTGAGATTTCCATAACCACGTGTTGTGCCTAAAAATACAACTCTTCCATCTCCAGCAGCAAGGATAGGAGTACCGCGTGAGGCAGCATAATCAACTCCTAAATGTGCGCGGTATTTTTTTAAAATCGGATGAAATCTTCTTTTTGTGAAAGTAGAAGATATTCGAGCACTCTTTACTGGATTTGCAAGGAAAAAGCCTTGAAGTTCACTTCCCTCTTGATTGTAGTAACGCTCATCACTATTTAGATAGATATAGTTTTTTTTGCCATTCATCTCTATCATCGATGCTTTAAGAGTTGGCATCGAGAAGGGCTTTCCAAGGCGATATTTTTGCTCATATATCATTGCGAGTGTATCGCCTTTTTTTAAATCTCTCTTAAAATTAAGTGAGTTTTGAAATCCAGACACAAATATCTTTGCAAGTTTTTTCGAGCCTGTTTCTCTTAAAATATCCAAGTAAGGAGAGTTCTCAATTTTTATGATAAAAGCTTCTGTTTTTGTTTCGCTAATAATTGGGATAGTTTCAAAAAAGTATTCGTCGTTATGTTTGTAGATATGGATTTGAAGTTCATCATTTAATGGAATAAATGCTTGAGCTATTGATTTGTCTTGGTTGTATGTTGCCTTACAGTGAACACCTGTTAGTATCTCTTCACTAAGCTGTCTCTCGTCTTCATCTAAGTTATAGTATAGAGTTTTTAGGGGAAGATTGTTTTTTTCTAAAAAAGAGAGGTATGTTTCGCCATTATCCCAACGAAACGTTTCAACACGGGCGCCAAATAGAGAACTTGCTAGTAATAAAAAAATAAAAAATTTTGCCATATATAAAACCAAATCATAAATTTTGAAAATAATGCCAAAACTTTAACAAATTTTGCCTTAGTGTGAGGTTTGTTTGATATAATCGCATCATATTATTTACAAAGTGGAAAAAAATGAAGCATATATTTTTAGTATTTATAACAGTGTTACAGCTCTTTGGAGGTGTTGTTAAATCGCCTATTATAGGGCTTGATGAAGAGTCGGGCGAAGTTAGTATCAAAGTTGAGAAGATTGATGTTGGTGTGAGTGGTTTTGTTGTTCATGAGATAGCAAAAGGTAAAAGAATAATTTTAGCAAATGCTTTTGTGAAGAGTTTTGATTCAGCTTCTAAGATAGCAAAAATTAGTGTAAGTGAGTTTGATACTCTAAGCAGTAGCGCCCTTCCAAATGGAAAATGGAGTGTTAAAGTTGGAGATGAGGTTGTTCTCGCATTTGGATATACAAGAGGAGTTTTGATTGCTCCAAATGAAGAGATATATCACAGAATAACTAAAAATTCTGCTCTTCAATGGGTACATCCAGACCTCTTTGCAACAATGTTATCATACAACGGTCATCCAACACCTATCAGAAGTGATTTTTTACAGATGAGTAACGACAGCTCTGTTGGGTTGGTATTTATATTTTTACAAAACAAGGTATATACTCTAGATGTAAAGAGTTTTAAAATTTTGGCAATTACAGATGCGGTGCTTGAACAAAAAGAGGTACAACTTCCTTTTTATACAAGAGTAGAAGAGATAGACGCAGCATGGTGGGGCGAGGGAAGCAGTAGACTCGAGGAGTATGAGCCACACTACTATGAACTTATGATAGAAGCAAACAGAGATAATAAAGAACTTTATGAGATAGTGAAAGCTAGTGGTGAGAAGTTCAAAGAGTTACTTGAAGAATTTGATATAAAAGGTTAGAAGATGATTGATAATAAACATTTAACTCACTTTAGCGAGATAGTTGGAAGTGAAAATATTTACAGCGATAAAGCGCACCTTATAGCTTACTCATATGATGCAACAAGAGATCATTTTGAGCCAGATGCTGTTATCTTTCCAAGAGATGAAGATGACATAAGTAAAATACTAAAATATTGTAATGAGCATAAAATCATAATAGTTCCTCGTGGAGCAGGCAGTGGTTTTACAGGTGGCGCACTTCCTAGCAGTGGAGGGATTGTTCTTGCCATGGAAAAACATATGAATAAGATTTTAGAGATTGATATGAAAAATATGGTAGCAGTCGTTCAGCCTGGCCTAATAAATATGGACTTGCAACGCGCTGTTGAAGCGGTTGGGCTATTTTATCCGCCAGACCCAGCATCTCAAGAGTACTCAAGCATAGGTGGAAATGTTAGTGAAAATGCTGGTGGAATGAGAGCTGCAAAGTATGGAATTACAAAAGATTACGTAATGGCTACTCGTGCTGTTTTACCAAATGGTGACATTATAAAAGCTGGAAAGAGAACTATAAAAGATGTTGCAGGTTATAACATCAGCGGAATCTTGATAGCTTCAGAGGGAACTTTAGCAGTTCTTAGCGAGATTACTCTAAGACTTATTCCAAAACCAAAAATGACTAAAACTGCTATGGGAGTTTTTAAGAGTGTAAATGACGCAATGAATGCAGTTTATAAAACAATGGCAAGTGGAATAACGCCAGTTGCCATGGAATTTTTAGATAACTTAACAATTAGAGCGGTTGAGCAAACGTACAAAAAAGGGCTTCCTATAGATGCTGGGGCACTTTTAGTTACTGATGTTGATGGAAATCTTGAAGATGATTTGGATTTTCAACTCTCTGAGATTCAAAGAGTATTTACAGAAAACGGCTGTTATGAGTTCAAGATAGCAAAAGATAAAAAAGAGGCGGCTGACCTTTGGTTTGCAAGACGTAACGCTTCCCCATCCCTGAGTGTTTATGGAAGTAAGAAACTAAATGAAGATGTAACAGTACCACGTTCGGCTCTTCCTGAACTTTTAGAAAAATTTTACGCAATAGCAGATAAATACAACGTAAAAATCCCATGTTTTGGGCATACTGGAGATGGTAATGTTCACACAAACGTTATGGTTGATGGCAAAGACCCAGAGCAGGTAAAAATAGCTTATCAAGCCATAGAAGAGGTTTTCCAAGCGACAATAGATTTGGGCGGAACACTTAGCGGAGAGCATGGAATAGGACTTGCAAAGGCTCCATATATGTCAATGGCATTTACGCCAGAAGAGATGGCTCTATTTAAATCTATCAAGATGGCGTTTGATCCGAACAATATTTTAAATCCTGCAAAAATGGGTCTAAGCTAACAGCTATGCAAGATATAAAAGGTAAAGCTCTTAAGCTCTATGGATATGTAAAGTTTTTTTTAACTTCATTTATAGATAAGGACCTTACCTTTTATGCGGCAAGTTTAAGTTTTTATACTATTTTTACCCTTATACCGCTACTTCTTATAGTTCTTACTCTATTTACATCTATGCCAAACTTTGCTGATAATTATGACAAACTTCAAGAGTTTATCTTCTCTAACATTATGCCTGTAAACTCAGAGGCAGTTATGGGACATATCAATGGATTTTTGCAAAATTCAATTGAGATGAGCATGATTAGTTTTATCGCAGTTATTATCTCTTCGCTTCTCTTTTTTCAAAATTTTGAGTACATCGCAAATAAGATTTTTCGTGTTAAAAAAAGAGGGATTTGGGAGAGCGTAACAACTTTTTGGACGCTTTTAACACTCACTCCTATCGGGCTAGGAGCCTCTTTTTATATCACAGGATACGTGGCAAATCTTATGGCAAACAGCCAATATATACCTAGTATAAATATCCTTCCATATATACCTTATGTTATTATTTGGGCGCTCTTTTTTCTTATATTTCAAATCTCTGCAAATACAAAAATTAATGCAAAAGCTTCACTTATAAGCTCACTCATAACCTCTATCGTTTTTAGTATCGCAAAAAATGGTTTTATCTATTATGTTTTTTACAACAAATCATATGCAACTATGTATGGCTCATTTTCTATCGTAATGCTTCTGTTTTTGTGGATTTATGCCTCTTGGATTATCTTTATTTATGGGCTTAAGTTATGTTACTTGATAAATAGAGTATATGAAAATCGCACAAGCAAAGAGCAATAAACCCCACATAATCTTTTTGTAAAAAATTGCCATAAATGAGAGCAAAAGATAGAGTACAAATAGATATATATCAAGCTCAACTCTGTTGCCATCTTGTCCTAAATCCAAAAGCCACAACAAAGAGCCATCAAAAATAGCTCCATAATCTACAATATGCGCAAGAATAGAGAGTGGATAAAAGAGAGTAAAAAGTGTTGTCCATATGATTGAGAGTGGATGAAAAACAGAGAAGTTATTGAAGATGGCTAGTGAGTATGGCAACATCAAAAGATATACCCAAATCGGAAGAAGTAAAAACTGCCATAACTTACTCAGTGTTTTAAAATAGAGAAAAAACAAGAAGATATAAAAGACCCCAGCAGAAGATAGCCAGAAACCTAGAGAGAAAAAAAGACGTGGAAAAAATGCCAAAAGAAGCATGATTGTTATAAAAAGAGTCTGCATCGAGATAATCTTTATACCTCTGTCATACAGCAAAAAGCCCACAAGAAGCATTCCAAAGGCACGAATTAGGGAGGGGGGAGTATCTAAAAAAAGTGTATAACCAAGAAGTATAGTAGCAACTATAAAAAAAGTATCACGACTGCCATTTGTGTATGGAAAAAATCTATCTTGAAAAAATGAGTAGATTGGACGGATGAGAAAGTAGAGGAGTGCGCTTAAAACCCCAAGATGAAAACCGCTAATCGCAAGGAGATGAGAGATGCCAAGATTTGAAAATATAGTTTGAGACTCACTCTCTAGTGGAGTTGCACTGTAGAGCGCATGATAAATATTTGCGATTGATTTATCTTCATGCGCATTTGAGATATAGTTGTTTAGCTCTTGTTTTGTAGTGTGATTTTCATAAATCTCCAGAATTTTGCTATTTGCATAGAAGCTTGAGAGGTAGCTCAAAAAAGTTAACTCTTTTGGCCAGATAATGATTTTTATCTTTTTCTCTCTTATGTCTTCAAGCGACTTTTTTGCAGTGGTATAAAAAGTAACGCCCTCATCATTTCTGAGTTTTAGGACTTGATAAGTTCGGTTATTTTTACTTTTTACATACTGTTTTAAAACGGTTGCTTCTAGGGGTACAGAGTCAAAGCGGTTAAATTCGTAGTAGTTTTTGTACTCAAGTAAAAGAGAGATAGCGAGGATAAAAAAAGCTAATGCCAGAGAGATAAAGATGTCTTGCTTTTTATTAAAGAGCGAGACTCTCTCTATCATCTACTTAGAGTGGAGGCATTGAGATGGTATCGTTTGAGATGCCTATATTTGCAGAGCGAGTATCTACATTTTCATAAATTGTCTCAATTGATTTGATATGATTATTTGAATCAACAAATTTTGTAAGCTTTTTCTGAAAGATTAGCTTAACATGTCCAGTTGGTCCATTTCTCTGCTTACCGATAATAATCTCAGCTTCTTCTTCTTCACGCTCAACATAAGTAGAGACAAATTCCTGCCCTTTTGCTTTAGCCTCTTTCTCGCGCTCTTTTTCTTCTTTGTAGAGATAAACATCGTCACGGTAAACAAAAAGAATGATGTCTGCATCCTGCTCAATCGATCCAGATTCACGAATATCGCTTAACATCGGTCTTTTGTCGTTTCTTGACTCTAGTCCACGATTTAGCTGTGATAGTGCGACTATTGGCATGTTTAGCTCTCTTGCTAGCATCTTAAGTCCACGAGAGATTTCTGAGACTTGCAAGTGTCTATCTTGATTTCCAATACCGCTCATGATTTGAAGGTAGTCGATTACCGCTATCTCAATCTCTGGATGTTGGTTTTTAAGCTTTCTAAGTTTTGAGCGGAGTTGATTTATGTTTATGCTTCCATGATCATCAACATAGAGCTTTGCACTGTTCATTCTATCAATCGCGCCATTTAGTGAGCCCCATTGATCATCACTCATATCTCCAACACGAAGTTTTTGAAGAGGTATAGATGTTTGGATAGATAAAAGACGAAGCATAAGTTGCTCTGCTGGCATCTCAAGAGAGAAAAACGCCACACCTTTGCCCTGTACGATAAGACTATTGACTGTGTTTAGTATAAAAGAAGTATTATGTGTAACTGTCATGTCTTCAAGTAAAAACAGATGATTGCCATCTATTGTAAATCCGTAATAATCATCCACTCTGTCATACTCAACTTTTATGCCCGTATGTTTAACTTCTCTTTGAGCTTTTAATGTTCTGGCTTGTTTTCTTTTGATTTTTGTAGGAATTTTATCTAAGTCACCAACGATTCTTACTCTATAGACATCACACTCAAAGTTTATTTTTTTTATTTTTGCCTTTTTTGTTTTAAAAGAGACTCTAAAACCCAAAGAATCTGCCAAAAATTTTATCTGTTTTGCAAGATTTTCATCTTTTTGAACTATCTCAAAAACATTAAATTTTTCATCATAGTATCCATCACTGTCAATAAGACCTGCTAAAAGTCCAAGTCTATTTTTCTCGCTATTTTGTATGTATGCATGTGGAATGTGTTTATGATTTAAAACACCCAGCTCTCGTAATCTTTTTTGCAGAGAGTTATCTTTAAATTTTGAGATACCTTGTTGTCCTGATGTAATTCCATAAACTGGACATTTGTCTTTTGCGCTCTGTTTTGTTACCTGTAGGTTTAATTTTGTTGCGTAACTCTCAAGATACTTTACAACTTCTTTATCCATAGTTGTAATATTTACACTTGAACTGTGTCCATCACCAAGCCAAAGACCTAAAAAGTATGGGTCGATACCTAATTTTTGTTCTTTAAATTCAATAGCAACTTTGTACCCTTTATAGTTTGTGTGGAACTTATTTGATTTTTGGTTATACTCATTTACGGAGATATTAAGTACATCCCCACTTTTGTGCTTACCTTCATTTCTGCTTCTTTTTAGTGAAAGTATATGACTTTCATTTACCCTGTAATCTATCCCTTTGTTTTGACGAACCCAGTACATTTTTTCTCTACCACGAGCTAAAGATAGCACATTCCTAGGAGTAGAATCATCTCCCATGAGCTGTTCACCTACCTCTATATCTTCCACATTTTTTAGAGTTCCATCAAACATAACCACTTTAGTTCCAAGTCCTAGGCATTTACCCATCGCAGGACGAGCGGCAACGATAACTAAGTCACCTTTCCCAAATCCTGTTGTCATCTTGTTTAGTTCATAAAAACCAGTGTCAACTCCGACTAAAATCTTATTTCCACGCTCTTTCATCTCTTTGATATATGTCATCGTGTCAAATGTCATTTTTGGAGAGTCTTTGAAATCGCTTGTTTGGTTGTTTTGAGTTATCTCGTAGAGTTTTTTCTCTACTATATCTATAACTTCTTGACTTGGAAGCTCCTCTTCAACCGTCACTCTTTTTATCTCTGTTGTAAGTGTTAAAAGGTGGCGTTTTAGGGATTTGTCCCTTATCTCTTCTACATAAGCTTTTGTGTTTGAGATAGGGTTTGCAGAGAGTATTTCAAGCATTACATTTTCATCAAATTTTTTGATTTTGATAAGCTCTTTTTTTATAAACTCCTCATCAATTGGCTGGTCTTTTTGCAAAAGAAGAGTCATGACTCCAAAGATGTCTTGATGTGCGGGAAGATAAAAATCATCTTTTTTAAGTTGTGAGCCTAGCTCATCAAATTGACTTGGCTCAAAAACAATAGAGCTTAAAATACTGCGCTCAAAGGCAAGATTATAAAGATTTTCCTGCATTAAAACTCTTTTGCCATTTTTTCTACTTCATCAACAAATCTATCTACTAGTTCATGCTCATCAAGGTTTGCCACTACTTCACCCTTGACCATAATAAGTCCTTTACCTTTGCCATATGCTATTGCAACATCAGCGTGTGCGGCTTCTCCAATGGCATTTACAACACACCCCATGACCGATACGTTGAGAGGTGCTTTGATATGTGTAGTTCGTCTCTCTATCTCGCCAACTGCTGTTACAAGGTCTGCTTCAATGCGCCCACAAGTAGGGCATGAGATGATGTTTAGACCATCTTTTAGAGCACCACTGTCTTTTAAAATGGCACGTGCTACATTTATCTCTTCTTCAAGCTCTCCTGTGATGCTAACTCTCATAGTATCACCGATTCCATCCAGAAGAAGTGAGCCTAAGCCAATGGAGCTTTTTACTGTTGCATGAAAAAGTGTTCCAGCTTCTGTAACACCTAAATGAAAAGGATAGCTGTTTTTTGGGCGTAACATTCTATAAGCATCAACTGTTCTTTGAACGTCACTCGCTTTTAGTGAGATTTTAATATCATCAAACCCCAAATCTTCCAAAAACTTTATGTTGTACTCTGCGGAGGCTACCATACCCTCTGAAGTCTGTCCATACTTGTTTAAAAACTCTTTTTCCAAGCTTCCAGCATTTACACCGATGCGTATTGGGATTTTACGAGCTTGACACGCTTTTACAACCTCTTTTACACGCTCACGTGAACCAATGTTTCCTGGATTTATTCGTATGCAGTCAACAACTTCTGCGGCAACTAGTGCTAGACGATGGTTGAAGTGAATATCAGCTACAAGGGGGAGTGAAATTTGCTCTTTTATGCTTTTTAATGCAAGTGCATCCTCCATCTCTGGAACTGCCACACGTACTATATCGCACCCTGCAAAGTGAAGCCTTTTTATCTGCTCTACTGTTGTTGTGATATCTGAAGTTTTTGAAAAAGTCATAGATTGTGTTGATATAGGTGCATCACCACCCACAGCCACATTACCGACAAATATTTTTTTAGTTGGGATTCTTTTTATCATAAGAGGATTTTATCTGTTTTGGAATAAAAAAACGCTTTTATGGGGGCAAGGGGTAAAAACCCCTTGGCGTTACCTAAGTAACGGTGCAAAGACGCACATAAGAATTAACGTGAATAACATCTTATCCATAAAGTCCCCCCTGTTCGTAAATTCTCGGAGGACAAAAAAAAAGGTCAGAGGCTCATGACTTCCCCCGACCTTAAATTGTCGCTCCATAGAATTTACAGAACAGATTGTTATTCACAAAAAGAATTATAATGATTTAAAATCAATAAGTCAACGCGACTGAAACAGACTAAAACTTAAATGTAAGATTTGTATAAAAGTATCTTCCTGGTTCATTTAGGAGCATAGTATTACCTGCTGAGTTTAGAAGTATCAAATCAACATACGAGTTGCTTTGGATGTAAGTTTTGTCAAATAGGTTGTTAACACCTATCGTTATATCTGTATTTTTATCAATAGCATGTTTTACTTTTGCGTTATAGATGTTCCATCCTGCTAACTCTTGCTCTCCATTATCACTATCAATAGTATCCCATCTATCAGAAGCTTGCATCTCAATAGTAGCTTTTGAGTTGTTCATATACTCATAGTTAAGAGCAAGATTTCCTCTAAGAGGTGCAACGTCAGCTAAGTCTCTATCTGTTTGAGTAGGAGT
>CAMBTK010000050.1 GCA_945870785.1 Sulfurimonas crateris | reverse complement strand
TTTGCCATATTTTTAACCTCTACTCTCAAATTTATCTATAATAGCGCTTATGAAGATACACATAGATATAGATTGCTTTTTTGTTAGTGCGGCTCGTATAGATGAGCCTTTTCTTGAAGGGAGAGCTGTGGCGATTGGTGGGCGAAGCGATACGAAAATATTTAACAAAGATGCCAAAAAACAGAGTGTAAATTTTGAAAACTCTGGCTCATTTGTACCTACCTTTTACAAAACTTATGAGAAGAGCGATGATGATTTGAACGCTTTTAAAGATGAAGACGGGAGAGTGAGAGGCATACTTACAACTTCTAGTTATGAAGCAAGAGCGTATGGCGTTAAAACCGCAATGAGCATAAAAGAAGCCCTTACTCTTTGCCCTCATCTCATTATAAAAGCACCAAATATGTCACTTTATCAAAAGCTCTCTCATGAGCTTCACGAGTTTTTACAGACTAAGATACCGCTTGTTGAACAAGCTAGTATTGATGAGTTTTATGGGGATTTGAGCGGTTGGGTGGATGATAGTGACGTGCCAAATTTCATAGCCGCTCTAAAGGATGAGATAAAGAGTGTTACCAAACTCCCTGTCTCCATCGGAGCGGCTCCGACTAGATATATCGCAAAACTCGCTACAACTTACGCAAAACCATTTGGATGCAAGGTTATTTTTAAAAATGAGCTGGAAAATTTTATAGAGAAAATTCCTATCGAGAAGTTTGCAGGAATCGGCAAGAGTATGAGAGAAAAACTTCTGGGTGCGCAAATTCACACACTTGGAGAGTTAAGTAAAAGACGAGGCACGATAGAGTCATGGGGACCTTATGCAAAGGAGCTATATCTTAGGGTTTGTGGGCTGAGTGATGATGATATAACAACCAAACATGTAAGAAAATCCATAGGTATCTCAAGGACGTTTGACCCGCTTTATGACCGAAATGAACTAAGAAGAAGAGTGCATGTACTCGCTCGTCATCTTAGCTTTGCCATCTTAAAACTAAAAGTCATTCCAACAGTTTTTCATCTCTCTCTAAACTATGAGATGAATCAAAAGGCTCATAAAAACATCTCTCTTTGCGAAATTTTTACTGAAAAAAAGTTTGACTCTTTATGTATATCACTCTTTAACGAAGCAGACACACATAAAAGGCTCCATGTTATAAGAATCAGCATAAACTGCTCAAGTTTTACAAGGGAGTCAAAAAAAGAGCTCTCCCTTATAGGTTTTGAAGATGAGCAGAAAATGCACACTCTTACAAATCGCTCTCAAGAGATACGTGAAAAATATGGCATAGATATGTTGAAATGGGGAAGTGAATTATGATAAAATCAAGCCATGCTAAAAACTAAACTCTTAGAGCAATTTCGCTCATTTTATGCAAGAAATTATCCTGATGATATGGAGACTCAAATCGAGTATTTTGCTATATTTGGCGGACTTGGTTGGGAGATAGAGACCACAAAAGATGCATCTGTGCTTATCAAAGAGCTTATCCTTGATAACTATAAAACATTGAGCGAGAAAATAGAGGAGCTAACTCTCTCAAATCCAGAGTATTTAAGACTTCTAAAAGCTCTAGCAGTTGGTAACAGAAAGATTTTCTCATCCTTTAACAGAGCTGGATTAAACAACGCTAATGGAGGAAGTGCTCTAAACTATCTTGAACAAAAAGGGCTAATCCAAATAGAGTTCTCAAGAGAGGAGCCAATCCGCAACATCCGCCCACACGAGAAGCTAAAGCGCGAAGAGGCAAGATACAGAATCTCGCACAAAGTTCTCTTTACCCATCCATTTATCAGATTTTGGTTCTATTTTATAGCTCCACATACCAGAAAAATAGCTCTTGGCGACTATGATGATTTTTTTAAAGATTTTAAAATTAGACAAAACAGCTATACAAGTTTAGTTTTTGAAGAGCTCTCGGAGATACTTTTAAACTACAATCTAAGAAGTTCTCAAATATTTAGTTCAGGCAGTTATTGGGAGGCAAATGTTGAGATAGACATACTAACAATCACACAAGATGACAAAATCTATGTAGCCGAGTGCAAATGGACAAACCACAAAGTAAATAAAAGTGAATGGCATAAGATAATGGACAAATGCCAAAAAATAGGCATAGAACCAACACAAATAGTTATATTTTCAAAAAGAGGATTTTCAAAAGAGTTACTAAAAGATGAGGGCAAAAAACTAGCCCTTTTTTGCGCAAAAGATTTTCAAGCACTCTTAAAAAACACAAATACAAATGAGCTCATAGAGCCTCTTTTTTTAATTTAAAATGAGCTTTTCACTTACCCTGCTATTTGCTGTAAATAATCTCTCATATCAAAATAAGCAATCATAACTTCAAACATCATTCTCCAGATTATCTCCATTGATATAAAAGCAAACAGTATAAATAACTTTGCATAACTCTGCTCTTTGTTGCTTAAAGATGAAAAAATCTTTACTATCTGCTCATTTATTAGTTGAATAATTTTAAATCTATCTTTTAGATACACTCTGCTTTGCCAGAGTAAAATAGGAATTAGAACTGCGCCAATATAATAAAAAAATATTAAAATATCAGATGATATAAAAGTTTTAAATGTTAAAAAATTATTCATAATATAATCGTCTCTTTAACTAACTCTTAGTGCAGCATAGGCTTCTTGTAGGAGTTGAAACTTTTGTGTGTAGCGTTTTATCATGTACGGAGGTTCGTTGTGAAGTTTGTCAGGATGATAAACTTTCGCCAATTTTTTATAGCTATCTCTCAATACATCTTGACTAGCACCTACTGGGCACTCCAAAACCATATGGAAGTAGTTTCTCTCTCTATCTTCTTCCTCTTTACAAAGGTTACCAAAACTGTAATGTGCAAATTCGCTATATAGTTTGCTCATAAAACGGCTATCGTATGTATAAGTTATTTGATAGTGTAAAACACTGCGTTTGTTTAGAGTTTTATCTAGTCTCTCGCGTGACTTTAAATCTGATAAATCCAGAACCAAAGATGTGTCTGTTCCACGCTCTATATATAACTCTAATTGTGAGCGCAGATAGCTTATAACCCATGAATTAGCTCTATCTAGAGTTACTAATACTCTGTTTTTATCGTATGCGTAAAGGTTTACTTTTATATTTTGTGGTTCTTGCGCACTGTTTAGCTCTATTCTGATTGGTTGATTTCCAAATTTGAGCATTGAGCGAAGAAAAAATTCGTGAGAAAAGTCGTGTTTTGCGGCGTGATACTGGCTTAACTCTTTTATAAACTCATTTCTTGCATCGCTGAGTGTCTCATTTCTAAAGATAAGAACGGCTTTATCTAAAAAAAGCATTCCTCTTGTGTGATGATCTAAAAAACCTCTCATCCACGCGCTATTTAGCGTATCGAAGTCCGTATTGATAAGAATAAGATTATTGCGTAAAACAATCTCCATGTACTCTAACCTTTATTGGATATTTTAGCTTTTATAGCAAAAATAGTTCCAATAAAGTTAGTATTATGGCTGTTTGGGGGTTACAAAGCAGATATAAGTGCAGTAATTATCTCAGGAGATGCATACTCTTTTGCATAATTGATAATAGTATCTTTAAATGGAGCAATCATTGATGCATCTATACCCAAAGCACTAAATTGGCTCTCTGGAGATGTTGCACCCAAAAGAGAAGCAGCAGCTGAAGTAGAGTTCATAATGTTGCCTAACGCAGGAGCTTGTTTTGTAAGTGCTTGAAACTCTGAAGGTTCCATTTTGTCTTTTGCACCACTTAAAAGTGCCGCTGCACCACCTGCTGCTTGAGTTTTAGTTACTCCAAGTGCGCTTAGTGATGATAAGAGTGCATTGTCCTCTTTGGTAGTTTTTGTAGTTGCTGGAGTGCCTGATAGTAAAGGAGTTGCAGCCTTCATCATAGAGCCCATATCAAATGCGCTTAATTGTGTTGCTAATATTGTAGCGCTTAGAGTTGCTATCACTTTTGTTGTTTTCATTTTTTTATATTCCTATTTTTTAGTTTCACAAATTTTAGCGTACGCTTTTGGTTCTCTATCTCGTATGAGCCCCCAGTAGTGTCGCTGTTTTTGGTTATCTTCTATATCAAAAGAGGCGTAAATAATCTCCTCTTTGTCTCTACAGGCTTCGGCAATTTTTGCACCTGTGTAGTCTGTAATAAATGACGAACCATAGAAGTTAAGGGTACATGTAGCGCCTCTCTCTTCACCGATACGGTTTGCTACAACGACTGGAACTGTATTTGTAGCGGCATGTCCCATCTGAACTCTCTGCCAATGCTCTTTTGAATCAAGATGAATCTCTGGCTCACTTCCAATCGCAGTTGGATAGAAGATTATCTCCGCACCCATAAGCGTTAGGGCTCTAGCCGTCTCACAAAACCACTGATCCCAGCAGATGCCAACGCCTATCTTTGCATAAGCGGTATCATAAACTTTAAAACCAGTGTTTCCAGATTTGAAGTAGAACTTCTCTTCATATCCTGGACCATCTGGAATGTGCGTCTTGCGGTAGTTATCCATGATAGTACCATCGGCATCTGCAACAACAAGAGAGTTAAAATACCCATCTTGGCTCTTCTCGAAATAGCTTATCAAAATAACTGCTTTTAGCTCTTTAGCCAAAGAAGCAAATCTATCTATAAGAGGATTTCCCTCTCTTGGAGCTGCCCACGAAAAGTACTTCTCATCCATATCTTTGCAGAAGTAGTGACCCTCAAAGAGTTCTGGCAAGAGTATAATCTGCGCACCGTTTTTTACAGCCTCTCTAGCTAGACGCTCCGCTTTATCAAGGTTTGAGGCTTTATCCTCACTCATACTCATCTGAACAGCGCTTACTTTAACCATGACAAAACCTCTTTAAGCCAATTTAGCTTTTTCTATCTTTTTTCTCTCAACTTTCATACGATCTTGGAACTGCTTACTTTTATCTTTTGCAAAAAGTTGCATATCTTCGATTTCATCCATCTCATCAACAATCTCAACGCCTAAGAGCGTCTCTATCGCATCTTCAAGACTTACGACACCTACAGTTTGACCATAATTATCAAAAACTATAAAGAGGTGAGTTTTTCTCTTTACAAAAAGGTCTATCAGCTGTGGAACTGGAAGATTTTCAGAAACCATATGAACTTCATGAGAGATACTCTCTAGCGTTAGTTCATCATGGTCTTCATTGCTCTCTTCAAGAATTTTTTGATTAAAAACCATCCCTACAATATCATCTAGAGTTTCTCTATATATCGGTATGCGTGAGTGAATATACATTCTGTCATCTTCGATAGCTTCTTCAACTTTTGTATCAGCTCTTAGAGCAAAAACAACGCTTCTTGGAGTCATAATATCTTTTGCTTTTATATTTTTTAGCTTTAAGAGATTCTCTATCAAATCACTCTCTTTTGATAAAATGGCACCTTCTCTCTCACCCATAGCAACAATTGCCATGATTTCATCGCGTGAAAAATTGCTCTGATGTTTTTGATTTTTTGATATAAAATTTGTCAAAAATGATGAGAACCATGTAAAAGGGGTACTTATAAGCATCATAAATGAGATGATATAAGCTGATGGAGCTAAAAGTTTTTTCCAATAAAGAGCGCCGATTGTCTTAGGGATAATCTCTGAGAAGTATAAAATCAACAGCGTTACAATAAACGCAACAAGAGCTTGCCACTCCTCCCCAAAAACTATCTGTGCTTGAGCACCAACACCTGCTGCACCCATTGTGTGTGCAAATGTATTTACTGTCAAAATAGAAGATATTGGTTTGTCAATATTTGATTTTAAACTCTTTAGTTTATTTACTAAATTATTATTTTGATCATTAGATAAACTCTGGATATATGAGTTTGTGCTCGATAGCAAAACTGCTTCAAGAACAGAGCAGAGAAACGATACTAAAATAGCGATTAGGAGGTAAGTAATGAGTAGTGTCATAGAGTCTCTCCTATGAACATATGGGTAAAACTACGCGAGTCTGGGTCGCTTTTGGTCATTTAATATTTCCTTAAAAAATTTTGGAGTGAATTATAGCACATTATAGTTACTGCTATGCTTTTTAAAAATCTGGGCTCCTTATAAAGAGAGCCTCTTTTTCTTTATAGATGAGTAAAGAGAGAGAAGTATGAAAATTATTCCAATAACTCCTGTAAATATTTCAGGTATATGAAACTTCATCCCAAAAAGCATTATAAGTGCTAAAACACCGATGGCATAGTGCGCACCATGTTCAAGATATTCGTATGCACCAAGCGTCTCATTCTCCACCAAATAGATAGTTATAGATCTAACAAACATAGCTCCTATGCCAAGACCCAACATAATTATCACTATATCTTTTGTAATTGCAAAAGCACCTATTACGCCGTCGAAAGAGAACGATGCATCTAAAACTTCAAGATATAAAAATCCACCGATACTCCCCTTTTTTACCATAGTTGTAACATGCTTATCATCATGCTCTTTTTCTAAAACATATCCCAATATATCTACACTCACATAGACAACTATACCCCAAAGCCCAGCAGTTAGAACAGCTAGTTTATGCTCTTGGTCTACAAAAGATGTAAAAAACATTAAAGCTGCAATCGCTATAAAAATAGAGATAGCCTCTATCTTTCCAAGTAGCCCAAGCTTCGTCTCTATGCTCTCAATCCAGTGTACACTCTTTTGATCATCTAGCATAAAGTTAAGAAATACAAGGAGCAAAAAAACTCCCCCAAAAGCAGATATTTCTGCATGGTGTGCTATGAGTTTGCTTGAGTATTCTGCTGGATTCTCAAGTGCTAGATTCCAAACCTCTAAGATGCCCATATCTGCAGTTTGAGCAACTATAACAAGAGGAAAAAGAAGTCTCATACCAAAAACAGCTATCAAAATACCAACGGTTAAGAAGAGCTTTTTCCAATACTCATCCCATGTTTTTAGTATAGATGCGTTAACAACCGCATTATCAAAAGAGAGGGAAACTTCCATAGAAGCCAAGATTAGAGTAACTAACATCATATTTAGTGCGCTACTCCATCCACCAAGCTTATAACCCCACCAAGCAGCGATAAGCAGCGCAATAAATGTAAACATAAAAGAGAATCTAAAATAGTTCAAATAGTGTCCTTATAAAAAGTTTTGGAAGTTTAGCGAAATCCTATGCTTATTTAGTAATGAATAGCCAACCAAACACTCTCCTGCTTTGGAGTTGTCCATGAAACTCTATGTTTTTGATGTGCTGGTATGTTTATATACTCTCCAGCCATTAAGCGTACATCATCCCCATCTAAAAATGAGAGCACCGCCTCTCCGCTTAGCAAAATAACCCACTCATTTTGGCTCTGGTCATACCACTCGCCCTCTTTTGTGACGTGCCCATAAGAGATGATTCTCTCTATCTTTATATTTTTGCTGCTTTGAAGTGTCTCAAAAAACTCCTCTTTAAGTGAAGCTGGAATATCTGAGAATATATTTTTACTCTTCATAGCAGACGCTCACGTATCCAACAACTCTACTCTCATCTCCACTAGCATCCGCACTTGTTCTATAATCTAGCAGATGTGGAACTAAAGTAGCTTTTTTTGCACTAAGAAGCATAGCTTCAACACCGATAATTCCACACGCTTCACAGCCATTATGTAGCTTTTGTATATCTGTATCTACAATAGCTTCAACACAGATATTGTCTATTTTTAGAGCCTCTTTTTGTGTATGGAAATGGCTTAAATCTGTACTTATAATAACCCCTACGTCAGCGTGGCTTAGGGCAAAGTCTATGATTTTAGATAGATTTGAGGGCTTCATATGGGAGTAGACTAACTCCACGATACAAGCATCTTCTATATAGTGTTTTATAAATGGAAACTGCACCTCTGTACTGTGCTCAAAGTGTGCATTTCTATAGCAAGAGAGCAAAAAAGTATCGCTTAGCTCTTTTACCAAATCCAAAGAGGCAGAAATCTTGCCAAATGGAGTCTCATAAGAGCTAAAATCACCCAACGAGATGCCCTCAAACCCAACCCTATGTGATGGACCGATTACTAAAAACTTTTTTACACCACTCTTTTGCAAGAGTCTATAAGCTATATTTGCACTATATCCTGAGTAGATGTATCCTGCATGAGGAACAATTACAACTCTGCTTTTTATCTCTGGCAAAGTGTTATCTTTGTCATAAGTCGCACTAAAGTGTTCAAAATATCTCTCTAACTCAACTGCCCTTGCTGGGTAGAAACTTCCAGCTACGCTCATCTCTCTTATCATCTCCAAACTCCTGCTATAACTTCGCCACAATTTCTACATTTAGAATCTTCTATATTTAAAACCTTAGCACTGTAACCATCTCTGCTTACAAGCTTTGTTTGACATTTTGGACAGTAGGTAGAGCCATCATTTAGCACATTTCCAAGATAAACATACCTTATGCCAAAGCTCTTTGCTATCTCTTTTGCTCTTTGTAGCGTTGCCATGGGTGTTGGCGGAGTCTCATTCATCTTGTAGTCTGGATGAAAAGCGCTAAAGTGCCATGGAACATCCCGCCCTAATTTTGTAACTATAAACTCCGCCATCTTCTCTATCTCCTCTGAGCTATCATTTACATCAGGGATAAGAAGAGTTGTGATTTCTAGCCAAATTTTACTCTTTGAAAATGCTACTAAAGAGTCTAAAACTCCATCCAAATCAGCCTTTAGAACTTTTTTGTAGTAGTCATGTGAAAAGCTCTTTAGGTCTATATTTGCAGCGTCAAGCCACGATGGAAGCTCTTGCAGAACCTCTTTTGATTCATATCCGCTGGAGACAAATACGTTTCTTATCCCTGCCTCTTTTGCCAAAACTCCAATATCTTTTGCGTATGGATACCAGATAGCTGGTTCATTGTATGTGTAGCTTATACTCTTACATCTGTTCTTGATTGCAAGATTTACAATATCCTCTGGCATGTAAACAACGCTCTCATTGATAGTTGAAGTTTGAGAAATGGAGTAGTTTTGACAAAACGGACATCTTAAGTTGCACCCAACGGTACCGATTGAGAGTGAAGTAGAAGCTGGTAAGAAGTGATAGAGCGGTTTTTTCTCAACAGGGTCTACGTTGATTGCGCTTGGATGAGCGTATGTTTTATTTACAAGCTCTGAGTTTATGTTGTAGTTTATACCGCAAATCCCGCCTCTGCCCTCTTTGAGTGTGCAGTAGTGTTTGCATAAAAGACAGGTTATGCTATCTTCATCATTATAGTGGAAGTACTTCATCAAAATTCTCCTCTATCGCCTCAACTCTATATCTATATATGGTTGGATGGTATGCGTAAATAGATGGATTTGCACCAGCTTTATAACTTAAGTGCTCTAAAAAAAGTTCTTGAGTTTTCAACTCATCCCAAACTTGAGGCAAAAATGTCCCTTGATATGAGCCATAGTTTAAGATAAGCCCATCTCTGCGTGGAGTTACTTTTTTTAGCAAATCTTCATAATCCTTATATTCTAAAATCTCTGGCGGAGTCAAGATAGAGACTTCAAGATTTAGATGCGTTAGCTCCTCTTTTGAGAGTGCTTTAAACCTCGGGTCTTTAAAAGCAGAAGAGATTGCATTGCCTATGATATCTTCAAGAAGTGTTCTATGCGCTATGATAGAGCCGATACATCCTCTTAGATTTCCATCATATTTTAGCGTTACAAAGGAGGCACCCATCTCTTTTAAAAACTGATACTCATCCAGAAGTGCTTTTTTATCAAAACTGTAACTGCTATCAAACCTGCTTAAAATTGCACTCTTTGCAACTCTTAAAACTATCTCATCTATCATAACAGACCACCTATCTTACAATCTCTTTGAGTGCATCTTCAAAATTATCATACTCAAAGACAAAACCACTCTCAAGCAACTTCGATGGATAGACCTCTTTTGAATCAAGTATCACACTCGCACCCTCTCCATAAAGAAGTTTCAACACAAACGCTGGTAGTGGAAAGATAGTCGGACGATGCAGAACTTCTCCCATGATTTTTGTCTGCTCTTTATTGCTAAGCGGGTTTGGTGCGCAAAAATTCACAGCACCTTTTATATCTGGACTCTTTATGATAAATGCAGCAGCTCTTATCAAATCATCTATATGTATCCACGAGATTATCTGCTCCCCATTTCCAACTATTCCGCCCAATCCAAGTTTAAAAGGTGGCAACATTTTTTGCAGGGCACCACCCTCTTTTGCAAAAACAACACCAAAACGCATCTGCACATTTCTAACTCCAAACTCACTAGCTCTTCTAGCCTCTGCTTCCCAATCTTCGCACAGATAAGCCAAAAAATCATCTGAGAGCTCATTTGAGTTATCATCATGAGGCATATCAGATTTATAGATTCCAACAGCTGAGGCATTTAAAAAAAGTTTAGGCCTTTCACTGCACAACCCAAGGGCATCTACTAACTTTTTTGTAGTCTCTATTCGGCTCAAATAGAGAGTTTTTTTATACGCTTCACTCCATCTTGAGAGGATTGTAGCTCCACTGAGATTTATCAAGATATCGCACTTGTTTATCTGCGCAGCTACTTCAAGAGCAGAGACATTGCCTCTTATCTTTACCTCAACAACTTCATTTTTTTGAGATAAAAAATAGTCTGTAAATTTTGACCCAACCAAACCGCTCTTTCCGCAAATCGCTATCTTTAGTCTATTTCCTGCCATGTTAAACTCCACAACTGATATTGAGTTATTATAGGTACATGTACATAAATCAATGCTTATAGTTCTAAGAGGACGGTATCTCTTGCAGTGATGTCAAGCTTTTTGCACGCACTCTCAAACGCCATGCTCTCACCAACCAAGATACACTTATGTTTTGCCCTTGTAACAGCCGTATATATGAGCTTTGTGTTGTGCATTATGTAGTGGGAAAAACTCATAGGAATAACTACAATATCATACTCCATCCCTTGAACTTTATGGATTGTAAGCGCATAAGAGAGCATCAGATGACTACGCAGCTCCTCATACTCATAAACGACCACGACATCCTCATTTGGATAAAAAACGAACACCTGTTCATCATCCTCTTCTATCTTAAAAAGGAGTCCGCTCATGCCGTTAAATATGCGTCTTTGAGCCGAATCTTCTGAGTTTTTAAAGCCATCACCACTCCATGAAGTCATATTTTCATTTTTGGTATGAACCACTTTATCCATCAGCCTAAACTCTGCACCGCCCTTTTTCACACACTTCTTTGGGTTTGGGTTGAAGTAGTTTTGTAAAACTGTATTTAAGTTGTTTGAGCCAAGTATTCCGCCTTTCATGGGCGTTATAACTTGAAAATAGTTTAGGTACTCTTTTATCTGCTTATTGTTTAGTCTGTATCTTGCTTTTTCAATAGAGTCCAGTACTTTATGGGCAATTACCGCCACAATTTGAGCAGAATTTTCATCTCTTTGGCTTGAGAGTTCCGCTTGAGTGAGCTGATTTTTAAGAGCATAGTAGTTTTGTATGCTAACATCTATAAACTCAAAATCCTCATACTCCCTTTTATACTCAGGCACTGCTCCTAGCCGTATATCATTTGCTATGAGAGTAATAGCCTTATCTTCACTCTGTCTATATATCTTTGTAAGTTTTACAATAGGTGCAAGGCAGAGTGTCAGAACATCGCTAAGTACGTTCCCAGCCCCAATAGGAGGGAGTTGTGCATCATCTCCAACAACTATAAGGAGTGCATTTTTACTAACTTTTCTAACTAACCTCGCAAACAAAGAGGAGTTTATCATTGAAGCTTCATCTATCAAAACAACGGAGTAGGGAAACTCGTCTCTATCTTCAAACTTTACCAAAAGTGATTGAATAGTTGCACTCTCATACCCAGTAGTATCAGCTATGCGCTGTGAGGCAATACCGCTGAGTGCGCATGTAATAATCTCTTTTCTGTCATATTTTATATTTAGCAAATCAAGAATAGTTTTTGAAGTTGTGCTCTTTCCAGTTCCTGCATATCCAACCAAAAAGAGTATAGATGCGCCCTCATTTATCTTCTTTAGAGCCTCTTTTTGCTCATCTCCGAGTTTTAAATCATGCTCACTTAAAAATAGATCTAAATCCTTTACAAATCCGCCATTATCAAGTTTTGCTCTTCTTTTAAACTCATCATACAAATACTTCTCCGCATCATAAAGACGAGCGGGAGAGACACGCTCATTTTTCATCAAAACAATGCTCCCCTCACTAACTCTCTCAACTAAAGAAGCCTCATAAAGATAGCTTTTGTCGCTAAAAGTGAGCAGTTCATCAAGCTCACAAAAAAGTATCTCTTTTGCCACGCAAGAGTTACCTTGCTGTTCGCAGTAGTTCAAAAGTACATAATCCATAGCCGAACTTATACGGTTTTCATCATCTTTTTTCACACCCATCTTAAGAGCTAGTTCATCGGCACGTTTGAAGCCTATGGAGTTTATGGAAGTTAAAATGTAGGGATTGTTTTTTATCTTTGCACACGGCTCTTCAACATCTCTCATAGCAGTTGCGATAGTTGTCAAAAAAGCAGGAGTTACATCATATGGACTTAAAAACTCCCCTATTTCACGCATGGAGCGAAATTTTTTCCAACTTGTTTGAATCTTTTTGAGTTTTTTCTCTTTTATCCCTTTAAACTCTAAAAGCCGCTCAATATCGTTATCCAAGACCTCTATTAGCCCCTCATTTCCAAAATGCTCTATAAGATCCGCAGAGAGTTTTTTTGTAAACCCTTTGATGATTTTGTTAAGAAAGAAAAAAAGCTCATTTTGGTTTACTTTTATATACTCAAACTTAAAAGTTTTTCCATACTTCTTATGCTCTTCCCAGTACCCTCTAAGCGTCACAGCACTCTCTTTAAGATGCGAAACCTC